>DATINK010000436.1:0-15521 GCA_035474355.1 Chitinophagaceae bacterium
CGTACTGGCGACCACGAAGCCTCTCGATAGCCTGCGGAAGTTCTATATCCGTTTTGAGTTGTATAAATATCCGAATATAATAGCGGGCTGTGACAAGAGTTATTTTCTTGCCAGTTTTTATTTCATGCGCAATTTCCCCTACCTCGCATTCTACAATAAGAAATGGGGACTCATTTCAACTTTCGAAGGAAGCCTGCCCATTCCCAAAATACTGGAGGCCTTCGACCTGGATTGAATAATACCTTAAAAGAAAAATGCTAAATGAAGACAGTTACCAGTCAACATTTAGCATTTAATATTTATGCTCAGGAAATTATTTGTCCGGGGGTGTTTGATCCGGTGGAGTACATGATACAGTACAATAGTTATTGTACATCGACCAGCTGCAATTCGCTGCGATCAAAGTACCCTGTGCCCAACCGACTTCGTCGTAACAAGTCCATCCCCATGCATTGGCCTTGGTCACTTCAGCATAAACAACTACTGCATTGCAGGTGCTGGTTAAACTGGATAAAGGAATGGTATAAGTATACGATGAAACAGCAGGTGAATGGGTTGTTTTATAAGGGAAGTTGTTGGTATTGGGGCTTCCGTTAGAATTTTTCGGCATCAAAGCCAATGAACCAACATATACCCTCGTCTTTTCAACTTTGTAATTGTTGGTTAAGGTATAAGTAACATACAGGTTCGTACCATCATTACCAATTGTTACAGAACCAACATTATCGGTACGATCCGCCAACAGTGTCACTGTAGTTGATCCGCAATAAGTAGGTGCGGGTGCCGGTGGTGGTGGTGGTGTCGGATTGCTACAATTCGTCTCCATCAATTCAGGAGCTTCTGTCGGGTTCTTTACACTGATGTCTTTTTGACAGCTGAAAAGAACAACAGAGGTTAGCGCGATCAGCGCGAGGGTCAGTCTGGTTTGTCTCATTTGGTATTTTTTTTAGTTATTGGAATTATGAAAGGGATGATTACTTATCCCTTTCAATATTTTTTTGAATTATTTTTCAGGATCGACGCCGCCGCCACAAGTTGCATTACACCAGGTAAAGTACATTGCCCAGCTTCCACCATTTGGCCTGATCCTTGTGCCCTGGCCCCATCCGGTTTCAGAGAAAACAAGGTCACCGAATTCATTCCTGCTTACCACTTCGCTATGTGCAGCGATCACATTACAACCGCCTGCATTAGGAAGTGAAGCGAGCGGAATTGTATACGTGTACATATCGATATCCGCTATATGGGTTGTTTTATAAGGGAATTGCCCAGGAACCGCATTTCCGCCTCCACTTGTGGGTAAGCCCGCAAGCGTTCCAACATATAGATGTGTTTTTTGAAGTGTATATCCTGCATTTACCGCATAAGTAACATAGAGGTTCACTGCATCATTTCCAACAGTTATGCTACCTACATTGATGGTTTGACCGGCCATCAGGGGTACTGAAGTCTGACCGCAATAAACGATCGTAGCCGGTGTATTGGAAGTTGCGCCTGCCACCTGCCCGATTTCTTCCTCCACCTGTTTTTTAGAACTGGGTTTGGTAGAATTTACGAGTTCAGATTTATTTTCCTGGGTGCAACTGTAAAGAAGTACAGCAAGGCATAAGGGCAACAGTACAAATTTTGGTTTCATTGGTTTAGATTTAATTAAGGTAATGGATGATGCAAACCTACATTTTAGATTTTAAAAATGAAATAGTCCGGCCAAAAAGATCTGTGATTTTGCCTGATTTATAGTGTTTTCCATATATTTTCACGGTCAAATACGCAAGGTTTATACGGTCTTATAAGTGAAAACCCTGAGTGGCTTCTTTACATTTGCAGGGATTATTAAAAACCAAAAACAAAATTCATGAAGATCACAGTCGTTGGCGCGGGTGCAGTAGGCGCATCAGTTGCAGATAATATAGCCCGGAAAGAATTAGCTCCTGAACTTGTATTGCTGGATATTAAAGAAGGACTGGCAGAAGGCAAGGCACAGGATATGATGCAAACAGCCGCTTTGCTGGGATTTGATACTGTTATTACCGGTAGCACGAATGATTATTCCAAAACCGCAAAAAGCGATGTTGTGGTCATCACTTCCGGCATTCCGCGTAAACCCGGGATGACAAGAGAAGAACTGATCGGCACCAATGCCGGTATCGTAAAAGGAGTTTGTGAGAACCTCCTCAAACATTCTCCGGATACCATTATCATAGTGATCAGTAACCCGATGGATACCATGACCTACCTCGCACTGACATCAACCGGGATTCCCAAGAACAGGATAATTGGCATGGGAGGTACACTCGATAGTGCAAGGTTTAAGTATCAATTGAGCCGCCAGCTCAATTGCAATGCCGGCGACCTCAACGCGTTGGTGGTGGGTGGACATGGAGATACAACGATGATCCCCCTGATCCGGTTCGCAACCTGGAATAGTGTTCCTGTTACTGAATATCTTACTGCCGATCAGCAAAAACAAATTGTTGCTGATACCATGGTAGGCGGTGCTACCCTCACCAAATTATTGGGTACCTCTGCCTGGTATGCACCGGGAGCTGCGGGCTCAGCGCTGGTGGAAAGTATCGTCAGGGATGAAAAGAAATTATTCACCTGCTGTGTGAAACTGGATGGTGAATACGGGCAAAAAGATATTTGCCTGGGCGTGCCGGTGGTGATTGGCAGAAATGGATGGGAGAAGATCATCGACTTCAAACTCAATAATGAAGAACAGGCTGCCTTTTCAAAAAGTGCAGATGCCGTCAGAAGCATGAATGACGTACTGAAAACTTTATGATGATTTGGTGATTCGGTAACAATAGCGGTTCAGCTTTCCTTCAAAATCAAAAGGAGTTGTTGACCTGGTAATGTCTTTCATGATACCCGTACTGATCTTGTCTGTCTCAGGAATGAATTTTTTAAAGTTGGTACTGAAATAGAGTTTCCCTTTTTCACTCATTCCTTTCAAAACGTCATTGATCAGCTTTACATGATCCCGCTGTATATCCAGGATCCCATCCATTCTTTTGCTATTACTGAATGTAGGCGGGTCCAGGATCACCAGGTCAAAATAGCCGGGGGGAATATTTCCCAGGTATTGTAATACGTCTTCTTGTTTATAATGATATTTTGAGTCGTCAATAAACCCATTCAGCTTCATATTTCTCCTGGCCCAATCCAGGTAGGTTTTGGAAAGATCAACAGTAACTACTTCCACCGCAGCACCTGCAGCCGCATACACGGAAAAAGCACCGGTATAGGCAAACAAATTGAGGACTTTACAGCCTTTACTTTCGTCCCTGATCAATTGCCTGGTGAGCCGGTGGTCCAGGAACAAACCCGTATCCAGGTAATCACTCAGGTTGACGAGGAATTGCAGGCCGTTTTCATTCACTATGTATTCCTGACTTTTTTTATCGAGTTTTAGGTATTGTCCCAGCCTGCCAGGCTTGCGTTGTCTGAGCTTCAGGTAAATATCTTTCACCGGAATAGCCAGGATCTTCCCGATCGTCTCCAGGCAAAGCCCGATCCATTTGTGATATTCTTCTTCGGTCATCCGGTGCCTTCGCTTGTATTCGGCAACATATAATTTATCGTCATATAACTCAATGCAAAAGGGAAATTCCGGGAGATCGTGGTCATATATGCGGTAACAACTTACTCCTAATCGTAGAGCTTGCTTCCTGGTATGCTTAAGCACTTTACTTAGGCGATTCCGGAACATGATGATCTTTTCGCTAAACAATTGAAATCAGTTTGATGATGTAAAGTAATATTGCAAAGTAACGAAATGGCTAGTGGGAAATGGCGAGTGGCTAGTGGGATCAGCCTCACTCGCTACTAGCTACTAGCCACTAGCAAAAAAAACCGAAATTTGCAGCTCACATGTATGCAATTGTCGACATAGAAACTACCGGAAGCTACGCTGCCGCCAATGGCATTACCGAGATATGTATTCATGTCTTTGATGGGAAAAAAGTAGTTGAAAAATTCCAGACCCTGCTCAACCCCGGCCAGCCCATTCCCCGTTACATCCAGGCATTTACCGGGATCACCAATGAAATGGTGGCGAAAGCACCGGCCTTTGAAAAAGTAGCCGGCAAAGTGCATGAACTGCTCCATGATAAGATCTTCATTGCACATAATGTAAACTTCGACTATTCATTTATCAAAGCTCATTTAAAGGGCGCGGGTTTTGACCTCAATAATAAGAAGCTATGCACGGTACGATTAAGCCGTAAAATTTTTCCCGGATTTCCATCTTATAGCCTCGGTAATCTTTGCCGTTCATTAGACATCACTATCAAAGACAGGCACCGGGCCGGGGGTGATACGGAAGCTACAGTAGAAGTATTCAAACTCCTCCTGGAAAACGATAAGGAGCAGCATATCGAAAAAAGCCTGTACAGGAATTCAAAAGAACAGGCTTTACCTCCCAACGTGCCGAAGGAACATTTTGATCGACTGCCTTATTCCCCGGGGGTCTATTATTTTCACGACGAAAAAGGAAAGATCATTTATACGGGAAAGGCAACGAATCTTCGTTACCGCGTCAACAGTCATTTCAGTAATAATTCGCAAGGAAGGCAAAAGCAGAATTTCCTGCAACATACACATGCCATCAGTTTCCAGCCCTGCGCAACAGAACTCATGGCCTGCATCCTTGAATCCACAGAGATCAAGAAACACTGGCCCAAATTCAATTATTCCCAAAAAAGGCCGGAGCATTCGTATGGTATTTTTACATTCGAAGATCGCCGGGGTTATCTCCGCCTGGCCATTGATAAAAATAAAAAGAACCTCATCCCGGTTTTTCGATTCCACTACCTGGTAGACGGGCATACCATTCTCCGGAAACTGATACGCGAATTTGAATTGTGCCCAAAGCTTTGCTTTATGCAGGATGATGATGTTCCCTGCGAAGGGATGCGCTCAGCATATTGCAAGGGAGCCTGTGAACACAAAGAAAAACCGGCCCGTTATAATAAGCGGGTGCAAAAAGCCATTGCTTCTCTCGAAGCACAACCCAGTTTTGCCATTATTGAAAAAGGAATAGAGCCCGGTGAAAGATCTTTTGTGCTGGTGAAAAATGGAAAGTTTTCAGGCATGGGATATATCTCTTCAGCGTTGGAATCCGTGGATGCTTCCTTACTGGAAAAACACATGACGCCTTATAAAGAAAACAATTTCATACACAACCTGGTGAATAGTTATGCAACGAGGTTCCCGGAAAAAGTATTGAGCCTTTAATCCGACCAGGTAAATTCATCTGCCTTGCCCATTTTATTAAATGCCTCGGCTCCTTCGGAAGGCGGGATGGTGAGTTTTCGTTTCACTGTATCGATCCAGGCGCCGTCTACAGTTAATATTGCTGAAAGCGTATCCCCGCTTTTCATGATCGGGTGACGGATGGTCCATCTTGAAAAATCCCTCCTGCTTTTCAGTAATTCAAGGCCAACGGTAACCTCGTCTTGCGGGCGTATTTCTTTTTTGAAGATTGCCTCCTCCCGTAAAAGGATAGGGCCAAAATTTAGTTTTGTCATCAGTTCCGTTGTGAAGCCATGACTGTATAAAAATGTAACCCGGCTGAGCGCGGCCCAATCATAATAGACTGAATGACGCAAGTGAAAATTCGGGTCGAAGTCCGACCACCTGACCTGAATGGGAAGTTGAAATTTTTCCATAATCGTTAATAAATATACAATTGTTCGATCTCAAACCTGGAGTGTCTAAAGATATATTTCACGCTATGTCGCAAAGAATTCGCAATGAATACAAAGAAGTCCTGCGGCTCTGCGAAAACTTTGCGGCTTTGCGTGAAACCAAAATGATTATTTTTGCAAATTATCAATCCGAACATGAAAAAGACCGTTCTCTTCAGCATCCTATCCGCAAACCTGGTTAATCTGTATGCACAACCCGGTGTAAAACCTGTCCCCTCCCCGCTTAAAAACCTGGATGATTCTGCCAGCTATGCCGTGGGTATCGGTGTCGGTAATTTCTATAAACTACAAGGTGTAGCCAAACTGAATACTCAACTGGTTTCGAAAGGGATCAGGGACCAATTGGAGCATAAAGCCCTCTGGCTGGAAGAGAGTACCTGCAATATGGTATTGAATGAATACCTCAATTCATTAAATAAACCACCGAAACCACCGGTTAAACCGACCACGGCTCAACCGGTAAAAACCCTTTACGATTCTGCCTGCTATGCCATCGGTATCAGCGTGGCTGATTTTTATGGCGACCAGGGTATCACTAAATTGAATACCATCCTGGTTTCGAAAGGGATCAGTGATATTCTCGGAAATAAGAAGCCTTTGTGCGATGCGAATACTGTAAACAACGTTCTTAATAATTATATCAACAAAGCACTGATGGAAAAATCAAAAGTACATATTACTGCCGGCGAAGAATTCCTGGCAAAGAATAAACTCCGCCCCGAAGTAAAAACAACAACCAGCGGGTTGCAATATGAAGTATTGAGAGAGGGCACGGGAGAAAAACCAGTCGCTACAGATAGTGTTACGTGTAACTATGCGGGTACATTACTGGATGGATTTGAATTTGATAACTCCTATCGTCGCGGACGCCCTCCAACTTTTGCCCTCAACCGGGTGATCAAAGGATGGACTGAAGGACTGCAATTAATGTCAGTCGGCTCTAAATTCAAGTTTTATATTCCTTATTTGCTGGCCTATGGACCCTATGATAATGGACAGATCCCTGGCGGGGCCACATTAATATTTGAAGTAGAGCTCTTAGACGTGAAGAAAAATTAAATTATTCAAGCGGATATTTTCTTAACCAAACGCAATGCCAGCTGGAGTTGCTGGGCTTCACTCAGGTGTGTATTATCTATTTCAATTGCGTCTTTTGCTTTTTTTAAGGGACTGATAGCACGGTGAGAATCGATATAATCTCTCATCTCCAGGTTATTCTTGACTTCTTCAATAGTGATATTCGGGTTCTTTTCAAATAGTTCACGATACCTTCTTTCCACGCGGACTGCATTATCTGCTGTCATGAATATTTTTAATCCGGCTTTTGGAAAAACAACGGTTCCGATATCCCGCCCATCCATGATGATCCCTTTTTTCGCTCCCATCTTTCTTTGTTGTGCCACCGCAAACTCCCTGACTTCTTTGATGGCAGCCACATCGCTTACTTTTTCGGCAATGACCAGGTCCCGGATCACATATTCCACGTTTTCTCCATTTAAATAGATCTCGCTGTCCTGGCTGCCGTCATTATATACAAACTCCAGCTTAATGTTTTTAAGTGCTTTCGCCACTTCTTTCTTGTCGGTCCAGTCGATATGATTCCGTAGAAAAAAAAGTGTGACCGCCCTGTACATGGCGCCGCTGTCAATATAGACATACCCGAGTTTACTGGCTAATTGTTTGGCGAGTGTGCTCTTGCCGCAACTTGACCAGCCGTCAATGGTGATGATGATCTTCTTCACCCACCAAAGATAAAGCCCACGGTTTCAACCGTGGGAATAAAAATGCCGGGATTTCATGACTCCCACCGTTGAAACGGTGGGCTGTGTTAAACCCATGGGTGGAATTCTTTTAAAACAAAACCCACGACTTTAATCGTGGGTTAAAAAATATTCTGAAAGTCGATTACTAACTGGCTTTCGTCTTTTCTTCGACCTTTTTCCTGAAAGCAAATTTCAATAATTGCTTCTCTTTATCAAGATCAGCTTCCAGCAGATCTCCTGCTTTCACATTCAAATTGAGGATCTCTTCGGCCAGTGGGTCTTCCAGGTATTTCTGGATCGCACGATGCAAAGGCCGGGCGCCAAATTGCTGATCATAACCTTTATCGGCAAGAAAAGCTTTGGCGTCTTCCGTTAATTCCAGTGCAAAGCCCAGGTTGCTCAAACGCTTGGTTACACCCTTCATGAGAATGTCGATGATCTGGAAGATATGCTCCCTTGACAAGCTATTGAATATAACAACATCATCGATACGGTTCAGGAATTCAGGTGAGAAGGTACGCTTCAATGCTTTTTCAATCACCGCCTTATTCATTTCATCTGCATTATCCGTACGGGATTGCGTGGCAAATCCAACGCCATCCCCGAAATCCTTAAGCTGGCGAACCCCGATATTCGAAGTCATGATGATCAGGCTGTTCTTGAAATCGATCCGGCGGCCCAGGCCATCGGTAAGCTGTCCATCATCCAGTACCTGCAATAATATATTATAAATATCCGGGTGCGCTTTCTCGATCTCATCCAGCAGGATCACGCTATATGGTTTGCGGCGAACTTTCTCCGTGAGCTGCCCACCTTCTTCATAACCTACATAACCCGGAGGTGCGCCGATCAATCTGCTGACCGTAAATTTTTCCATGTATTCGCTCATGTCGATACGGATCAGGGAATCTTCTGAATCAAACATATAACGGGCAAGTGCCCTCGCCAATTCCGTTTTGCCCACACCCGTAGGACCCAGGAATATAAATGTCCCGATGGGTTTCTTGGGATCTTTCAAACCAACCCGGTTTCGCTGAATGGCTTTCACCACTTTGGAGATCGCGTCTTCCTGTCCAACCACCATTTCCTTCATGTCATCCCCCATCCTGCGCAGTTTTTCCGTTTCGGCCTGCACCATTCTTTTCACCGGTATACCGGTCATCATGCTGACTACTTCCGCGATGGCTTCCTCATCGATCGGGAAACGTTTGTGTTTGCTTTCTTCTTCCCAATCTGTCTTTGCTTTTTCCAGGTCTTCCTGCAAACGCTTTTCAGTATCCCGCAGGGAAGCGGCTTCCTCGAATTTCTGGCTTTTGACTACTTTATTTTTTTCGTTCTTGACGTCTTCGATCTTTTTCTCGAGGTCAACAATATTCTGGGGAACATTAATATTTTTCAGGTGCACCCTGGCGCCTACTTCATCCAGTACATCAATGGCTTTATCCGGGAGCAGGCGATCCGTGATATAACGGTCGCTCAACTTCACACAGGCATCGATCGCGTCTTCGCTATACGTTACATTATGATAATCTTCATATTTTGTTTTGATATTCTTCAATATCTGTATTGTTTCCTCAACACTCGGCGGGTTGACCATTACTTTTTGGAAACGCCTGTCAAGCGCACCGTCTTTTTCAATATACATGCGGTATTCATCCAGCGTAGAGGCACCGATACATTGTAGTTCACCCCTGGCCAATGCCGGTTTGAATATATTGCTGGCGTCCAGTGATCCGCTCGCGCCGCCGGCACCTACGATCGTATGCAATTCATCGATGAAGAGGATCACGTCGCGGTTTTTTTCCAATTCATTCATGATCGCTTTCATCCTTTCTTCGAATTGGCCGCGGTACTTGGTACCTGCTACCAGTGCAGCCAGGTCGAGTGACACTACTCTCTTATCAAACAATACTCTTGAAACTTTTCTTTGAATGATCCGCAGGGCAAGGCCTTCCACGATTGCCGTCTTTCCCACGCCCGGTTCTCCGATAAGTATCGGGTTATTCTTTTTACGGCGGGAAAGAATCTGGGAAACTCTTTCGATCTCGGATTCACGTCCGACGATCGGATCCAATGCCGACATTTCGGCAAGTTTGGTGATATCGCGTCCGAAATTATCCAGTACCGGTGTTTTGCTTTTTGTATTGGCCTGTTTGCCGGATCCTTTGGATTGCGCGTATTTCTTTTCTTCGTCAAAGTCATCGTCGTTCTCATCTGTATATTCTGCGCGCGGATCATTGGATTTAACGATCCCCAGTTCCTGGCGGAAAAGATCGTAGTCCACATCAAACTGGTTCAGTATCTGGGTGGCAATATTTTCTTTGTTCTTTAAAATGGAAAGCATCAGGTGCTCGGTTTCCACCGTAGCGCTTTTTAATGCCTTTGCTTCGAGTACGGTGACCCGAATTACTTTTTCTGCCTGTTTTGTCAGGGGCAGACTATTGATATTGGCGATATTTTTCCCCGTTTTGTCCTTGACAGCCAGCTCAATTTCCTTGCGAAGTTCATAAAGGTCGATATTGAAGCTCTTCAGGATACGGACGGCGGTGTTGTCTCCTTCCCGGATCAGGCCGAGAAGTAAGTGTTCTGTGCCAATAAAATCATTTCCCAACCGCAGGGCTTCTTCCCTGCTGAAAGAAATGATCTCTTTGACCTGGGCGGAAAAGTTGTTATCCATTTAGAGATAATTAGTTGTGATACAATATTAACGAATATATTTGGTTCCGGATTCTTCCTAGTTATAAACGGAATGTTAGTAAAATAAGTTGTGTGAACACAAACCCTATATATGGAAGTCAAAACGGATACCAAAGAGAGATTTCATGCCATCACGTTACCCGGACCCGCCCTCTCTGCTACTATGACAGATGAAATGGGTGATAGCTTGCTGCCTTTTCTCCAAAATGACGTTAAAAATGTGGTCCTGATACTAAAAGAGATTTCCAGTATTGATGGAATTGCCGCGGAGAAATTACTCCGCATTCAACAACAGTTCTACGAGAACAACGCATCCTTTGTGATCTGCGAAATGCAAAAATCAGTTGAAGAGACCCTGGACAGTGCTGACCTGCTGGAAATGATGAATGTTACCCCCACCCAAAGTGAAGCCTGGGATATTGTGCAGATGGAGGAGATCGAACGTGAACTAATGGATGGAGAGGCTTGAAAAGGTTTAAAGTTTAAAGTCTAAAGTTTAAGGTTGAATAATGAACTTTGTAAATGACGGAAAACTTTAGACCTTAAACCTTAAACTTTAAACTTTTTGTGCTCGCTGTAACAATCTTAGGTAATAATTCAGCTGTTCCCGCATTTGACAGGCATCCCACCAGCCAGGTCGTTACCATGGATGGTAATAATTATCTCGTGGATTGCGGGGAAGGCACGCAGATCCAGATGATCAATTACAAGATCCGGCGCGGGAGGATCTCACATATTTTTATTTCTCATTTACATGGGGATCATTATTTCGGACTGGCTCCCCTGATCACTTCCTTTAACCTTCTGGGTCATCCACAGGAATTACATGTCTTTGGACCCGCACCTTTACAGGAGATCATCGAAATACAATTGAGAGTAGCGGATACCCGGCTTTGTTATCCCCTGCATTTTCATACCATCAGCGGGGAAGCCCTGTTGCTGGACAATGAAAAGATCAATGTGAAATGCTTCCGGACCAACCACCGGATCGAATGTTATGGTTTTGTTTTTACCGAAAAAAAACCACCCCGTAAGCTGGATCCGGAAAAAGCAAAATCACATGGGATTCCATTTACTTTTTTCGATCAATTGAAAGAGGGTGAGGATTTCAGGAAAGAAGACGGGACCGTTGTGAAAAATGAGCTCGTGACCATCGAAGCGGAAAAACCCAGTGTCTATGCTTTTTGTGCAGATACCAAATATGATGAAAACATCATTCCGCATATCAGGAATGCCGACATGATCTATCACGAGACAACTTATCTTGACAATCTTCGTGAAAAAGCGGAGAGCCGTTTTCATTCTACTACGCGCCAGGCTGCCCAGATCGCCAAAAAAGCAGGCGTAAAGAAATTACTCATCGGTCATTTCAGCAGTAAATATGATACACTGGAAGAATTTGAAACCGAAGCAAGAGAAGTTTTTCCGAATACTGAATTAGCTTTAGAGGGTGTCGCTTACAAAGTGTAACCGCATCCATTTGCCCCCATCCCCTAAAGGGGAGCAATACTTTTTTATAAAATAAATCTTACCCCTTTAGGGGACAGGGGCGGGGGATGGGGGTAAAATAAATGAAATCTCCGAAACATATACTGATCTGCCGTATCGACAACATCGGCGACGCCATCCTTACTTTTCCTGTTTGCGGCGTGATCAAAAAATATTACCCGGATTGTAAGATCAGTTTCCTGGGAAGGTCATATACCCGTGACACTATTTCCATTTGTGAACATATTAATGGATTTCTGAATTATGATGAGCTAAAAGAGCTTTCTGTAACCGAGCGCAGGAAATTTTTCAATGACCAGCAAATCGATACCGCCATATTGTTACACGTGCATTTGGAACTGGCCCGGTTCGTCCGTTCTGCCGGGATAAAAAAAAGAGTGGGCAGTGCGAGAGATCTGCACCATTGGCGTACCTGTAACAAGCTGGCGTTTTTCAGTAAAAAAGCAGGGAAGATGCACATGACCGAGATCAACCTGAAATTTCTCAAAGGGATCGGCATCCATGAACATATCCCATTCCAAAATTTCCCTGATTACCTGGGTGTGACGAAGATCGTCGTGTTAAATGAAATGTACAGGTCGTTGCTGTCAACAAATAAATTCAACCTCATTCTTCATCCGCGGGCTAAGAACCATGCGCAACAATGGAGTCTTGAACGTTATGCAGAACTGATCAGGCGCTTAGATAAAAACAGGTTTCATATCATGATAAGTGGTGCGAAGGAAGACCGGGAAGGCATGCTGGATTGGTTAACAGAACATGAGAAAAATATTACAGATATATCCGGGAAATTCTCCATTGATCAGTTCATTTCATTTATCAGTCATGCCGATGGACTGATGTCGGGCAGCACAGGTCCTGTACATATCGCTGCAGCCACGGGTATTCATGCCTTAGGCTTATTCCCCGATCATAAAGCCGCCAATATGGCCCGATGGTTCCCGGTTGGGAAAAAGGCAGAAGGTATTGAATGCACTAATGCAGATATGAATACAATATCTGTAGAAATGGTTCTAGAGAAAATTAATGATTGGAAATAATCTGATTAATTATGGGGAGTTACCTGGGGGATAAGACTTTTCATAAGGTCACGGATCTTCAATTGTAACTTTTCACTCACTTTCCATACCGGCAACCTGAATTCATTTTTACAAAGTCCCATTTCCGATAAATATGCTTTGATCCCGCTCGGGCTTCCTTCTGCAAATAAGGAGGGAATGATCTCGCTGAAATTATGATGAATGATCTGTGCCTGTTCAAGCTCACCCTTCAATGCATACCGCACCATATTAGAATATTCCAGGGGGAATGCGTTTGCCACTACCGAGATCAATCCTTCAGCGCCAATGGAGATCATGGGAAGGGTGATCCCATCATCCCCACTGATCACCATAAATTCATCGGGCTTATTGTTGATGATCTGCCCGATCTGCTCCAGGTTTCCACTGGCTTCTTTGGTAGCAAATATGCTCTTGCAGTCTTTTGCGATCCTGAGTTGTGTTTCTGCTGTAACATTCTGTCCTGTACGGGAAGGGACATTATACATAATGATCGGTAGCGGTGTATGTTTATCCAGTAGCTTGTAATGTTGATAGATGCCTTCCTGGTTGGGCTTATTATAATATGGAGAGACGGAAAGAATGGCATCATAGCCCCGCATGTTGAACTTCCTGAATCCTTCTAAAATTTCTGCCGTATCATTTCCGCCCAAACCTGCAACCAGGGGGATCCGGCCGCGGACCTGTCTCTCTACAAAAGAAAACACTTCCTGTTTTTCATCGCCATGTACGGTGGCACTTTCACCGGTCGTTCCTAATACTACCAGGTATTCCACCTGGCCCTCGATCCAAAAATCGATGAGCTTGCGAAAAGAATCCCAATCGATCTTTCCATTTTCCATAAATGGTGTCACGATCGCGATACCAGTACCTGTAAATTTTTCTCTTAAAGACATTTTCTTTTTTGCCCCCATCCCCTAAAGGGGTGAAGAAATTTATTATTCAAAATTAAGTATAGTGACTCATTACCCCCTTTAGGGGGCCAGGGGGCGGGGGTCAGGGGGTTTCTTCCTCCCAGAACCCCATCTTCCCAAATTTTTCGATCCTGTCATTAACGCGTTGTTCCGGAGAAATTTGTTTTAGCTCTTTAATGATGGGTTTGATATAATCCTTCACAATTTGTGCCGATTCCTGGTAATCCCAGTGTGCGCCACCTACTGGCTCCGGAATAATTCCATCGATCAACCTGAATCCCAGCATTTTTTCTGCCGTTAAGCGAAGCTGTTCTGCTGCTGTTTCTTTTTTCTCCCAGGAGCGCCAAAGAATAGAAGAACAACTTTCCGGGGAGATCACCGTATACCAGGTGTTCTCCATCATAAAAACTTTATCTCCTACCCCGATACCCAATGCTCCGCCGCTCGCGCCTTCACCAATGATCACACAAATAACGGGAACACGAAGCCTGATCATTTCATAAATATTCCTGGCGATCGCTTCGCCCTGTCCTCTTTCTTCAGCCTCAAGTCCAGGGTAGGCACCCGGTGTATCGATCAATGTAATAACAGGTTTATTGAATTTCTCGGCAAGTTTCATGAGGCGGAGTGCTTTGCGGTAGCCTTCGGGATTGGCCATCCCGAAATTCCGCATCTGCCTTGTTTTTGTATTGATCCCTTTCTGTTGCCCGATGAGCATCACAGTCTCTCCATCCAATGATGCGAATCCACCCACCATCGCTTTATCATCGCGAACGTTACGGTCGCCGAAGAGTTCCACAAAATCCGTGGTCATCTTCTCAATATATTTCATGGTATAGGGGCGGTCGGGATGGCGGCTCAGTTGTACACGTTGCCAGCTGCTGAGAGATGAAGTGATCTCTTTTCTTTTTTCTAAAATACCGGTCTCCAGTTTTTTGATGGTATCGCTAAGGTCAAGCTTGGTCTTCTCCTGGCGATGTTTCATGTTCTGGATCTCATCGATCAGGTCCTTGATAGGCTTCTCAAAATCCAGGAATTGCCGGTTGGCATCAGATGGCATAGACGGTTAAATGTTGGGCGAAAATAATCATTCTGTAATAATCTGGAATCCAATGCATTGCCAAGGGTAAGGCGTCCCTTACCGCCTTTCCGCCTTCCCGGCTAAATTTCGCAGCTTCGAAGCTGGAAGCTATTTCAAAACAGGAGAATGATCTAAATAAGAATGATCCGGCGTATAAATAAAAAGGCAGCTGCCATCCTTTATAGTATTAATGATAGGAACAACCTGGTTAACCGGTACAGCAGGACAACCTTCACTCCTTCCGGCATATCCTCTCGCCTTTACGAAAGACTGGCTCACATAATCTGCACCATGCATTACGATCGCTCTTTCATAGGCATTATCGTTGATGCCGCTTTCAACCCCTTCGAGTTTTAAGGAATAGCCGTTATGCCCGTTATAAGTATTGCCTGTGATATAGAAACCCGGACTGCTTTTAAAAGATTCCGGTTGATTGGAAAAAGAATGGGCCATGGCAGTGCCTGAATTTTTTCCATGTGCGACCAGGGATACATGAAGCAGTTTATAATGACGGGTATCCAATATGAATAATCTTTTTACGTTGCTGGGCAGGCTGAAATCAATGACGGCTAAAATTGAATCGTTCACCAGTTTCCCCTGGGCGATCAAAACAGCCATCCCCTTTTTCGCGTGTTCGTATGCCTGTTTACTCAACCCGGACAAGTTCAAATGCAGGCTATCATAGACAGATCGCAAGGGAGCCAGTATGGAATGGTCATCGTTGGCCCATGAGACCATTTTTGATTCGGGTATAAGGGCCCGGGTCCTTGAAACCGATTTAGCAAATG
>DATINK010000437.1:0-5149 GCA_035474355.1 Chitinophagaceae bacterium
GAACAACTGAAACCCGACCTCATCTTCCTGGATATCCAGATGCCCGACCTTACCGGCTTTGAAGTGATTGAGAGACTGAGCAGCCGGCCGAATATTATTTTTACAACTGCCTATGAACAATACGCGATCAAGGCATTTGAAACTTTTTCCATTGATTATTTATTAAAGCCCATTAAGGAAGAAAGACTGCAGCATAGTATTGAAAAGCTCAAACAATTCGGAAAATTGAACCAAGCCATTGAACTGGATAGCCTGCAGGAAATTATCCGGCAGTTCCGGGCTCCTCAAAAAGCCACAGCCCTTCCCATCAGGACCGGCGACCGGATCATCTTACTTCGTTTTGAAAATATCTCTTATCTCGAGGCACAGGATAAATATGTATATATACATACAGTCGAGGGGCAGCGTCACCTGACCGATCAAACCCTTTCAGCCATGGCTGAGAAATTACCCTCCCAATTCTTCCGGGTCCAGAAATCCTTTATAATAAATAAGGAGAGGATCCGGGAAATGCACCGGCATTTTAACGGGCGCTATCTTTTTGTTATGGAAGACAAAGCTGGAACGCGCATCACATCTGGGAGAACTTATCATGATGAGATCAAAGAGGCATTTGGGTTATAGAGTTCAGAATAATCAATCATGACATTAGTAGGGACAGGGCATGCCCTGTCCCTACTGACTATCTTTAAATTTACTTTTCAATTACCGGCTACATTCTTTCAATCCCGTTTATCCCAAAACAAAGCCAGCCTGTAACCCAATTCTCCCTCCTGCGTCCCACCTGAAGCTATTAGAAACACCGTTTATCACGATTTTTAGGGATTTGGTACAAAACATTGTTCTATGTAATGCAAAGTACCTATCTTTGACCTGTAATAATTAAACACCAGTACATAAACACTTGAATGACAATGAAAAAGCTTCTTACACTTTTGATTCTTGCCCTGGCAGCCTTCGGAACTGTAGCCAATGCACAGGTAAAACCGGGCAAAATCAACGGGACCGTCATTGACGGTAATACCAAGACTATTGAATCGGCAACCATTACGCTTTTGAGGGCAAAAGACTCTTCAGTAGCTAAAATGAGCGTGGCCGATAAAACCGGAAAATTCAGTTTCGAATCAGTGGCTGAAGGAAAATATTTTGTTTCCATTACTGCAGTAGGCCACATGAAAGGATTTTCTGAAACAATAGAGATTACAGCCGCCAATCCAGCCATCACCTTAAAAACGATTGAACTGATCCCAGCTGCCAAAACAGAAGGAGGGGTGACCGTTGTAGGCAAGAGGCCCCTGATCGAGCAGAAACTTGATCGCACGATCGTGAATGTGGAAGCTTCTGTTACCAATGTGGGTGCTTCGGCACTGGAAGTTTTGGAAAAATCGCCGGGTGTGACAGTAGATAAGGATTGTAATATCAGTTTGAAAGGAAAGCAGGGCGTGAAGATCTATGTAGACGGAAGGCCTTCTTATTTGTCGGGTGCCGACCTGGCGAATCTTTTACGTAATATGAATGCCAACCAGCTTGACCAGATCGAGATCATGACCAATCCGCCCGCAAAATATGATGCAGCCGGAAATAGCGGGATCATCAATATAAAGATGAAGAAAAGCAACCTGATGGGATATAGCGGTAGCCTTTCCTTAGGTTATGGCCAGGGACGTTACTCCAAGATCAACGAGTCAGGCAATTTCAATTACAGGAAGAATAAGGTGAACCTTTTTGCCAATGTGGGTTATAGCAACCGTAAGAATTTCCAAGACCTCGACATTCAACGCAAATTCATCGATGCAGGTACCAAGATCCTGAAATCTTATTTCGACCAGGAATCAAGGATCCTTGAACATAATGAATCCATCAACGGGAAAGTGGGCTTTGATTATTTCGCTTCGAAAAAGACTACCATCGGCGGCGTGTTCAGTGGCTTCAGCAGTCCCGGGGAATTTTCAAACACCAGCGATGTGCTTATTTACGATGAGAACCATGTTTTACAGAGCATCACAAGGGCCAGTACCACCAACGATAAGAAATGGAAAAACTTCAGTGGCAACCTGAATTTCCGTCACGTATATGATTCAACAGGTAAAGAGATCACGGCTGATATCGATTACCTGGGTTATCGCAGCAAGAATGACCAGCGGCTGGTGAATTCTTATTTCGGCACCAATGGTCAACCAAATAAGGTCCCGGATACATTATTGGGTAACCTGCCCCAGAACATCAACATCTTTACTGCCAAGATCGATTACTCCAAACCATTGAAGGGAGGAGCAAAATTTGAAATGGGAGCGAAGACCAGTTTTGTAAAGACAGATAACAATGCCGTATATGACAGCGTTCAAAATGGTTTGTTGGTAAGGGATATCGGCCGTTCTAACCACTTCATATATACAGAGAATGTAAACGCAGCTTATGTAAATTATAGCAGGCCTTTGTGGAAAAAATTCAGCGGTCAATTCGGCCTGAGACTGGAAAACACCAATTCAAACGGCAACCAGGTCACATCGAACGTGAAATTCATCCGCCATTATACCCAGTTGTTTCCGACTATTTATATCCAATATGATATGAACAAGACGAACACATTTGTAATTAATTATGGCCGCAGGATCAGCCGCCCGGATTATGAAGACCTTAACCCATTCATCCTGTTCCTGGATAAATACACATTTGAGCAGGGTAACCCGGATCTTCAACCCCAGTTCAGTCATAATATCGAACTCAGTCATACGTATAAAGGTTTCCTGACAACGACACTTAATTATTCCAATACAACCGATATCATCACAGAAGTCCTGGAACAGAATACGAACGAGAACCAAACTTTCATAAAGCAATCCAATATTGCGAAGCAACGCCAATATGGTATCGCAGTGAGCGCCGGCGGACCTTTGACAAAATGGTGGACCTCGAATTTGTATGTGAACGTATACAATAACCTTTATAAGGGCATCGTCAATGGCGATTACATTGAAAAGGGTGGTACTACAGGACTATTAAATATCTCCAACCAATTCAAATTCGGGAAAACCTGGGCAGCCGAGGTAAGTGGATTTTACAGGACACCTGCCATAGAAGGGATCTTCAAGATCTTTGGCATCGGGCAAATGAATATCGGCCTGAGCAAACAGATCATGAAAGGAAAGGGTTCGGTGAGATTTAGTTTGAGAGATGTATTCATGACAAATAAAGCGAGGGGTGAAAGCCGGTTCAGCAATATCGACGCGGAATTTCAGCAAAAAAGAGATTCAAGAGTCGCCACCCTGAATTTTACATGGCGCTTCAGCAAAGGAAAGACAGCTGCTGCGAAAAGAAGGGCAAGCGGAGCTTCTGATGAATCCAGCAGGGTGAAGACTGGAACTGATAACTGATAAGAGCTAAGAGTTAAGAGTTTAGAGTTATGAGTGGGGTTAAGAGATTAAAACTCTTAATTCTTAACTCTTAACTCTAAACTTTTTTTAAAAACTGTCGGAATTGTACATCACTTATAAAACCTGAACGTAAAAAGAAAAAAATGTTAACGTTTTTTCACAATTAGCAATGATCAAACCGGATTCACACCGCCTGTGTATCCGGCGTTGAATATTACCCTTCGTCACGTGAACTACGAAACTTGTCATATTTCGTTTCTGCATAGCCGTTTTACATGCCATCTTTATATTATCTCAAACCATCAACCATCATTATGAGAAAACTTTTTACCCTCTTCACTTCCATCCTTCTTTGTTCATCCAGTCTTTGGTCCCAGCAAAAAAATGGGAAGATCAGCGGATCCGTCCAGGATAATACAGGCAAACCACTACAATCCATCACCGTTTCTCTTGTAAAAGCAAAGGATTCATCCGTGATCAAATTTGCCGTTACAGGGAAAGATGGCAAATATGACTTTGATCATATCGCGGAAGGAAATTACCGGATCAGTTTAAGTTCGATAGGGTATGAAAAAAAATTCAGTGAAAGCTTTGGTATAACATCGGCATCTAATCCTATTCAACTGGACCCACTCCAAATGGCGGAAGCTGCCAGGGGGATGACCGGGGTGACAGTAGTCGCCAAAAAGCCCTTCATAGAGACGAGGATCGATAAGACGATCGTGAATGTTGAATCTTCTCCCACCAGTGCAGGAGCTACCGCCATGGAAGTACTGGAAAAATCGCCGGGTGTCACAGTTGACAACGATGGCAATATCAGTTTGCGCGGTAAATCCGGCGTGAATGTTATGGTCGATGGTAAACCCACTCATCTTTCTTCTACGGACCTGGCCACCATGCTAAAGAATATGCCAGCTTCAGCCCTTGACCAGATCGAGATCATGACCAACCCATCCGCCCGTTATGATGCTTCCGGAAATTCGGGTGTGATCAACATAAAAACCAAAAAAGGAAAGGCTGCCGGCTTCAATGGCTCGGTGATGGCAGGTGTGACGACCAGCATTTTCCATCCTGATGGCGACAAGACATATGTCATATCCAAATCCCAGAACAGCATCAACTTTAACTGGAGAAAAAACAAGATCAATTTCTTCGGCAACTATAACCCGAATTTCTTCAAAGGAAGAGGCCAGCTATCCATCAACAGGAAGTTCATAGATAATAATTCGAATATTACAGGGTTCTCCGATGTGCTAACTCAATTCAAATTCGGGAATAACAACCATACCCTAAAACTCGGCCTCGATTATTCTCCTGATAAGAAGAATAGTTTCGGTGTAGTGGTGAGCGGATTTAATTTCAGCGGGCATCCCACACCTGTAACCACTACTACCATCTCTGACGAATATCATAATGCGCTAAGCAGCATGGTTTCTTTAACTGAAAACAAGATCAAGTTCCAGAATCTCAGCAGCAATTTCAACTTCCGCCATGTATTTGATACTACCGGGCAGGAACTTACCGCCGACCTGGATTATATCATTTACAGGAATGTATCTAATATGCTACTGACCACGGATTTTTATAATCCCATGGGACAAACTACTTCCAGTACACTTTACTTACAGGGACACCTGCCATCAAATATTCACATTTTTTCAGCGAAGTCGGATTATACGCTTCCATTCAAAAAAGGCGGCCGTTTTGAAGCGGGTGTTAAGACCAGTTTCGTAAAGAACGATAACCTCGTGGACTACGAGCGCCAGGTGGCTGAT
>DATINK010000438.1:0-4144 GCA_035474355.1 Chitinophagaceae bacterium
AAAAGAAAGACCTGTCCAAAGACGACCGCAAAATGCTTCAGCAAAAAAGCCGCGAAGGTATCCGGAGTCTTAATATGTACTGGCTTCACCAGATGGTGAACAGTGGTGCACAGCTTCGTGAGAAAATGAGTTTTTTCTGGCATGGACATTTTGCCTGCCGCAACCTGAATGTATTTTACCAGCAAGGATTATTGGATATTATCCGCCGGAACGCTTTGGGCAATTTCGGGGACCTGTTGAAAGAAGTTTCCAAATCCGCCGCCATGCTGAACTTCCTGAATAACCAGCAAAACCGCAAAGACCACCCCAATGAAAATTTTGCACGGGAAGTGATGGAATTATTTACACTGGGCCGCGGTAATTATTCCGAACACGATATCAAAGAAGCCGCCCGCGCATTTACCGGCTGGGGTTCCAATCCCAAAGGTGAATTCATGTTCCGTCGTTTCCAGCATGATTTCGGATCCAAGACGGTGTTGGGAAAGACCGGGGATTTTGATGGCGGGGATGTGCTGGACATTTTATTGGAACAAAAACAGACCGCCAGGTATATTTCTCAAAAGCTCTATAAATTCTTTGTCAACGAAGAGCCCGATATGGGTAAGGTAGAATGGATGGCAGAACGTTTTTATAAGAGCAATTACGATATCGGCAAATTGATGGAAGACGTATTTACCAGCGAATGGTTTTATGATGATAAGAATATTGGC
Source organism: Chitinophagaceae bacterium (assembly GCA_035474355.1). Taxonomy (GTDB): domain Bacteria; phylum Bacteroidota; class Bacteroidia; order Chitinophagales; family Chitinophagaceae; genus DATINK01. The sequence goes on from DATINK010000438.1 coordinate 711, forward strand.
GCCAAGATCAAATCTCCCATCGAATTGGTAGCGGGCATCCAGCGGATGTTACCCATGAAACTGGAAAATGAAGAAGCCCTCATGATCCTGCAAAGAGTATTGGGCCAGCTTTTATTCTATCCGCCCAATGTGGCCGGCTGGCCGGGAGGTAAGTCATGGATCGACAGCTCCAGCCTGATGATGCGCATGCGCATCCCCCGAATGATCAATGATGAAGACGAGTTAAATGTAAAACCCAAGGATGATGACGACCAGATGATGGGGCGCTATAATGATCCAGATGAAGATCCCAAATCAAAGGCCGCGAAGATGGCAAGACGGGTTAACAAGCCGATTCGCGCGAACATTGATTGGAGCGGTTATGTAAAAAGTTTTGAAAGCGTGGAAAAAGAAAAACTCGTGGATGCCGTATCAAGGGTTTTATTGCAAACAAAGAATGGGGTAAGCCCCGACCTGATCCGCCGCTATTCGGATGGTACGGGGAGAGAGAATTTTATTAAAACGGCTACCATTCAAGTGATGAGTACGCCGGAATATCAGTTATGCTAACCCGCCCCCGTCCCCTAAAGGGGTGAAAGGGGCATAGAAAAATATTAATCAAGGACTAATCAAAACTCCCCTTTAGGGGATGGGGGGCAAAAGAAATGTACATTAAACGTAAAGAATTCATACAGATCGGGTCGCTTGCAACAGCTTCTATGATGATGCCGAAATTTTTGAAGGCATTTGAAGGACAGGCGATGGTGCCCCCGGGCAACCGGGTGATGGTGATCCTGCAGCTCAGCGGTGGAAACGATGGTTTGAATACCGTGATACCGGTCCGCAATGATATTTATTACAGGTCCCGCCCCAAACTCGGCATTGAAAAAACAAAAGCTTTACTATTGACGGATGAGGTGGGGATCCACCCTTCATTAGCCGGGTTTAAAGAATTATTTGATGATGGAAGTATGGGCATCCTGAATAACGTGGGTTATCCCAACCCGGATCGCTCACATTTCCGCAGCATGGATATCTGGCATACGGGAAGCCAGAGCAATGAATACCTGACCAACGGTTGGGTAGGAAGATATCTCGATGCACAATGCAGTGGTTGTGATAAACCTACCCAGGCCATCGAGATCGATGATGTATTGAGCCTGGCGATGAAAGGAGAACACGTGAAAGGGATAGCCGTAAAAGATCCCCGACGTTTATATGGTACAGCCAATGAAAAATTTTTCCGGGATACACTGAAAGAACATAAGGATGAAGCGGGTGATCAACCTGTAGATTATCTCTACAAAACAATGGCAGAAACGCTTTCTTCAGCGGATTATATTTTTAAACAAAGCCAGCTGCACCCAAGCCAGGCCATTTACCCGACCACCGACCTCGGTAATAGTTTTAAGACGATCGCATCCCTGATCTTCTCAGATATCAATACCAAAGTATATTATGTATCCCTGGGTAGTTTCGATACGCATATCAACCAGGAAGCCCAGCAAACCCGCCTGTTTACGGAAATGAATGATGCTGTGAAGGCATTTGTAAAAGACCTGAAAGCGAATAACCGGTTTAACGATGTGATGTTATTCACTTTTTCTGAATTTGGAAGAAGGGTCGAACAAAACGCAAGCGGCGGCACCGATCATGGAACGGCCAATAATATGTTCCTGGTCAGCGGCGGATTAAAACAAAAGGGGATCATCAATGCATTGCCCAATCTTTCAGACCTGGATGAAGGGGACCTGAAGTATACAGTAGACTTTAAGAATGTATATGCCACCATGCTGAAGAAGTGGCTGGATACGGATGATAAGAGCATTCTCGGAAAGCAATACGATCACCTCGGGTTTATTTAATCCCTTACGTCCCGGGGGGACGTCTCATAGGTAGAAATATGCATTCATTATGAAGCAGCGTCCCATCGGGACGCCTCGTGATTTGCCGTCGAACGGAATAATTCTTCAATTAATTAGCACGAAACGTCCCGCTGGGACGTGGGGTCCTTTGTTTGTGCTTTGTTTGTTACCCATGAATCGTCCCTACGGGACGAATTAATTTGTTTTTCTCCTGCTGATTGCGATCCTGTATAATGCAAACGCCATGACTGCAAAGAAGGCAACGCCCAACCATTTATAACCTTCGCCGCCAAGACCTTTTGTTAATCCATGTTCTGCATTGACTTTTGCAAGTCCCCGATTTGCACTTTCACTTGCAGACAGGAAAGCAACAATGACTCCCATCAGGGCGCCTCCCGCCACCAATCCAGTTGCAAAGAGATTTCCCTTACCGAGATCCTCTTCTTCCGGAGTTAATTTTATTCCTTTCCTCTTATTTCTACTCTCTGCCAGGCCACGCACAGCGCCGCCGATAAAAATGGGAAGTGTAGTAGATAAAGGAAGATATGTTCCTACTGCAAAGGAAAGCGATTTAATTCCACAGAGTTCAAGTGTGATCGCTATGAACACGCCGACCAAAACAAATTGCCAGTCGAGGTTGAATGAAAGGATCCCTTTGATCAATGTTGCCATTAGGGTCCCTTGTGGTGCCGGATAGGTATCCGTTCCAATCGCATGGGTGATACCTTGAGCAGCCATAGCAGCAGTTGGCGTATCAAGGATCTTTACCGTGGCCCCGATTGCAAATGAGGATACGATGGCCCCTACGAATAGTGCTATCTGTTGATACTTGGGCGTGGCGCCTACTATATATCCTGTTTTTAAGTCTTGCGAAGTTCCTCCTGCATTTGCTGCTGCAATACAGATCATGCCTCCTACCACGAGTGCCATCGGTTCATAAAAATGTCCGGTCCATTTTACTGCGATAAAAACAAGACAGGTTCCCATCAGTGTGGCGATGGTCATACCGCTGATCGGGTTATTCGAAGAACCGATCAACCCAACGATCCTTGAAGAGACGGTGACAAAGAATGCTCCGAAAATAATGATGAGCAGACCCAGCAATAATTTACTTCCAATAGAATCTCCCGGGATATATTTCCCCGGCAATAAAGCGATCAACAAGATCAATAAAAGGCTTCCGATACCGACAACTTTTATTGAAAGATCCCGTTCGGTCCTGGGAACATTTGCTGCCGCTGCTTTACCACCTTTCATTGAGCCAATGCTTCCCCTGAATGAAGAGACGATCGTGGGAATGGTCTTGATCAATGTAATAAATCCTCCAGCTGCTACTGCTCCTGCGCCGATCTGCCTTACATAAGCCCTGTATATTGCAGTTGACCAATCTGCAAAATTGTGTGTTACGGGATCCCAGCCACCCGGACCACCCGCCGTGCCGATATCGTGCAAATACCCGAGCTTGGCCAATTGTGCTGCGATGATATCCGGGCTGATCAATGAAGCCAGCAATGGAATGAATACAAACCAGCTCAATACACCGCCTGCTACCAAAACGCCGGCAATCTTGGGGCCGATAATATAACCTAC
>DATINK010000439.1:0-3561 GCA_035474355.1 Chitinophagaceae bacterium
CCAGCAACGATCCTTGCACAAATGATCGCTTCCTGTTATGACAAGAATAACCATGTTACGATACCCGGATTCTATGATGATGTAGCCGCTGCTTCAAAAGAAGAGAGAGTATTGCTGAATAAAGCGCCTTATGACGAAAAAGAATATATGGAAGATCTGGGCGTGAAAGCCTTATGGGGTGAGAAGGGATATACTACTTACGAAAGAACCGGCATTCGTCCCACTATTGAAGTCAATGGCATCTGGGGTGGTTATATGGGTGAAGGAGCAAAAACTGTTCTTCCGGCAAAAGCAAATGCAAAGATCTCAGCCCGATTGGTTCCCAACCAGTCTTCAGAAAAGGTCGCAGAGATATTATTAAAATATTTCAAATCTATTGCGCCACCCAGTGTAACTGTTACCACTACTCTCCATCATGGTGGTGAACCCTATACTACACCGATGGATAGTAATGGATACAGGGCAGCTTCAAAAGCTGTTGAAACAACTTTTGGAAAATCCCCCATCCCGGTATACGGAGGCGGAAGTATTCCGATCTGTACCATACTTGAAAAAGAGCTTGGCATCAAGATCATCTTTATGGGTTTTGGCCTGGACTCTGACAACCTGCACAGCCCGAATGAGAAATATAATCTCGCAAATTATTATAAGGGGATCGAGACGATACCTTATTTCCACAAGTATTTTGCTGAGATGAGTTAAGGGAGGTCGTATCTTAGTAAGAAATAATTCGCTATGCGATTCTTACTCGTACTTCTCTTACCGTTATGGGTGATTGCACAACCCTCTCCTGCATTCATTGTAAAAGCCAACCTCGGGTATGCAAAACTCGAATCTTCAGGGGATGGCATGTTCGGCTTTGAAAAAGGCGGGAAATTCGGCTATATGGATAAAAATGAAAAGGAAGTGATCCCCCCGATCTACAGTTATGAAAATGAAACCCTGAAAGTAATCCCCTCATTTATTCGTGGTTATGTCCGGCTTAAAAAAGATGGTAAATACGGGATCCTTGACAAAACGGGGAAAGTGATATTCCCGTTCGAATATGAAACACTCGCCATTTACCCATTGCTTTCTAATCATGTCTCGGTTAGCCGGAAAGATGGAGGAAATACCTTTTATGGCATTATGAATATGCAGAATAAAGTGGTGTTACCAACTGAATATGATGAGATCTCGGCAGACAGCAATATGATCATCATCAAACAAGCAGGGAAATATGGCCTTTCTGATGCGAGCGGGAAAATAACCATTACACCATCTTTCAACACGCTTATCTCCTATCCGCGGGAAGGAATATTGAAAGCTGAAAAAGATGGCAAGTACGGATTTGTAGATATCAATGGTAACTGGCTCTTTCAAAAGGAAAAATCAGTTTATATTTTGCTGGGAGCTGCCAACGGTTTGATCTTGTGCCAGGTAAATAATAAATACGGGTATCTCGACAAAAAGGGGAATGAAGCGATCATAACAAAATATGACTATGCAGCCGACTTTCAATCGAATGGTCTTGCGTTGGTCGGTCAAAAAAGGACAACTTCCACCTTTGCCAGCCATTATGGTTATATCGATAAAAAAGGAACAGAAGTAATTCCCATTAAATATGAATACCTGGGACCGTTCCTCAATGGCCCCGCCATGGCCAAGGATCCTGAAACCAACCGGTATGGCTATCTTGATAAGACAGGCAAATGGGCAATCAAACCTGTTTATCTCGATGGAATAAGTTTTGATGAATTCGGCGGTTCCTGGATGAAGATGACTGATGGTAAATATCATTATATCGACAAAACAGGCAAAGATTTCGGAACCGTTTCTGCAAACAGCTATAAAAACTTTGGGAAAGATGGTTTTGGCGTCCTTGAAAACACAGACTACCCCTATGTGATGATCGACAAAACCGGCAAGGTCATCAGTACTATTGATAATTGCGATGGTGTTTATAATTTTTCGGAAGGTCTTGCGGGTTATAAATGCAAAGACAGCAGTTTATATGGTTTTATGAATGCGGATGGAAAGAAAGTCATACCCTGTGAGTATGCCAGTTTTACAGGTTTTTCCGAAGGCATTTCGAAAGTGCAGAAAAAAGTCGGGGAAAAATATAAATTCGGTTATATCAATGCCAGGGGTAATGTCGTGTTACCATTAGAATATGATTATCTCTATGGCTTCCGCGATGGCTGGGGCCTGGCTTATAAAGACAGCTCCTATTGGTATGTAGATGGCGCCGGTTCGTTAAAGAGCCCGCCCCGTAAGTATTATGCATTGCAGGAATTCCGCTCAGGATATTCGATGGGTTATATCAAAAATGCCACTGGAGGAACCAATACATATTATTATATCGATCGCCAGCTCAAAGAAACTTTCAACGTTATTGCCAAAGAAGGTTATGCTTTCTGGGATGATGTGGCTGTTATCAAACGGGATCAATGGTATGAATTGATGAATAAAAAAGGGGAAGTCATCAAATCCCTTGATAGCGTGCAGGAAATGAAATTCAGCACCGAAGGCTTAATGGCTGTCAGGTATAATTGGAAATGGGGTTATCTGGATAACAAGGGTGCCTGGGTCATCAAAGCACAGTTTGACAGCTGCGACGCGTTTAAAAATGGATATGCAAGGATCATGATGGCAGGAAAATGGGGGATCATTGATAAGATGGGCAAACAGATCTTTGAACCAAAGTATGTCAATATTTACCCTTATGAAGACGGGATCTTTATATTTTACGATGGTAACTGGGGAATGGCTGACAAAACAGGTAAGATAATTTTACAACCGAGTTTGTATACCATCACCAATTTTGAAAAAAACAGGGCCCTGGCAAGAATGGGAAAGACCTATACGATCATTCGGTCACCTTTAATTAAATAACAGATTGATTTTTGTATTTCGAATATTCCCATAATTTGATTTTTTGCCGGGAAGACGGGAAGGCGGAAATGGACGCAGAAAAGTTCGATCATGCTTACCGTCTTACCGCCTTACCGGCTAAAATCGAACATTCAGGTTTTTCGAAGTAAAAAAATAATGATGCCGATGTCTGTCGAAGAAAAACTCCGGCTCGATAAGTATCTGTGGGCTATCAGAATATTTAAAACGAGGGCGCTTTCAGCTGAAGCCTGTGATAAAGGCAAGGTGAAATTCAATGACAGTTCTGCAAAACCTTCGAAGCATGTTAGCATTGGGCAGGAATATGAAATAAAAGCCGAAGACCGTCGCTGGCGGATCAAGGTCACCGGGCTGCTTCATAAAAGAGTGAAATACGAAGAGGCCGTAAAATATTATATTGACATCACACCTGAAGCGGAGAAAGAAATGATGAAGATCCAGGCTTCAAGTTTTCATACTGGTAAACGGTTGAGTAAAATCGGGCGGCCTACTAAAAAACAGCGGAGAGATTTAGAAGGATTGATCTAGCGTATCAACATCGTCGTTCCCTTATCCCTTAGCGTATTCCCATCGACATCCCTGGCTTCATAGATCCAGATATAAACGCCCGCAGGTTGCGTGAGTCCTTTAGATTTTCCATTCCACCCATCGTTGAGCGTTGAAGTCTGG
>DATINK010000440.1:0-3058 GCA_035474355.1 Chitinophagaceae bacterium
CGGAGATGCCGTGAATATTGCCTCCCGTATACAGTCCATCGCACAGCCTGGAACTATATATATTTCCGAATCCACGAATCATAATGTTATCAATAAACATGATATCGAGTCCAGGTTCATCAAGATCGAAACCCTGAAAAATGTAAAAGAACCGGTTAAGATCTACCAGGTCGTAACATCCACCTCTGAAGCTTTGATACCAGTAGCCGTGGCTGAACCCTCTTCCTCGCGTCCTCCTGCGGATCGACCCAATGGAAAAAGCATCGCTGTACTACCCTTCGCCAATATGAGCAATGATCCCGAACAGGAATATTTCAGCGATGGGATGGCGGAGGAAATACTCAACTCGCTCGCGGGCATTAAGGACCTGAAAGTCGCGGGCCGCACTTCAGCATTTCAATTCAAAGGAAAAAATACAGACCTGCGTGAAGTGGGTGATAAACTCGGCGTGAACACGGTCCTGGAAGGAAGCGTCCGTAAGCAAGGAAACCGCTTAAGGATAACTGCCCAGCTCATCAATGTGGCAGATGGCTTTCATCTCTGGAGTGAAAGATACGATCGCGATATGGATGATATATTCGCCATCCAGGATGAGATCGCCATGGCCATTACTGAAAAACTGAAACTCACTTTGCTGGATAAGGACCGGGAAAAGATCAAAAAAATACATACACAGAACGCAGAAGCATATGATCTGTATATGAAAGGAAGGTTCTATTTAGCGAGGAGGGGCCGGTTTATCCTGACCGCAATCGAATATTTTGAAAAATGTATCGCTTCCGATCCTGAATTTTCACTGGGTTATGCGGGTCTTGCCGATGCCAGTTTCATCTCTTCGTTTTATAGTCTTTTACCCGGGAATAAAGTAATGGATGCAGCGAAACAGGCTGCAGAAACTGCCATTCGCCTCGACCCGACCCTTTGTGAGCCCTATGCTTCTCTTGGGTTTTATTATACAGCATTGATATGGGACTGGAAAAAAGGAAAGGAATGTTTTGAGAGATCACTGCAACTCAATCCTGATTATGCATTCGGACATTACATATTCGGACTTTATTATTATACCTGGGTGATGGAAGATTTTGAGAATGCGGAGATCCATGGCAAAGCCGCCATCAAACTGGAACCGCTCAGCTCTATCACTTATGCCATCTTTGCTTTGATTGAAATCGCTGCCCAAAAATATGAAGAGGCTTTACAAGCAGCGAATACGGGTTTAGAATTGGATGCAAGCTCGTTTTTATGTTACCGTTCCAGGACCCTTTCACTAAGGGGGCTGAAGCGATATGATGAAGCCATTGCATCCGCAGAACATTTGATTGCCATTACTAACCGTCATCCGCATGCGATCTGCGACCTCAAAGAGATATATGCCGACCTTGGGAGAGCGGAAGAAGCCAGGCTGCTGATGGCAGAATTAACACAAAGATCCTCCAATGAATTCATTGACGCCGTTTACATGGGGCTCGGTTCCGCATACGCAGGAGATCTTGACATGGCATTTCAATATCTTGATTCAGCTCTCGTTGAAAAAGACCCGATGCTGGTCACCCTAAGATCCATGCACTATTCCCTGCCATTGGAAGCCGACCCACGATACGACCAATTGATGGAAAAGATCGGGATGCCGGAGAGATAGTTGACGGTTGACAGTAGCCCATCTGAAATGTCAGATTTTCCATAACTTAGAGATGCTGCATGGAAAAGCAACCATTTAATAGAAGAAAATTTATCTCGGATACGCTGAAAGTAGCTATCATCGGATCCATCCTGCCAGTTGCAGAGAGTTGCAATAACAAGAAAAAGACAGATGGAAATGGGAATGGAAACGCTGGCGGAAACAAATACCCCAGGAAACCCTTAGCACATCACCATCGGCCACGTAAAAAATGGTCACACGAGGGGCTGGTGATGAATACGAAGACCAAAGTGATGCACCTGCCGTCATCGAAGGTTTATCATTATTATGATGAGATCATTCCCAAACATTTCATGGCAATCAGCCTGGCATCCTGGGCCACGCAATGGCAGGAACCAGTAAGGGTTAACCGGGATCAGTCCGGCAATATTCTTGAAATGCTTGCATTGAATACCCTTTCCGGGGGTATCAGCGCTGAATCGCTGGAAGTGGCCACCGATACTTTATCCAGGGCATTTTCACCTGCCTGTGCAGACGCAAAGGGAGTGAACCTTAATATGCATAGTTTCAGGCTGCATGAACTGATGCTTCAATTGATCGCACTGAATACATCCATACCGGCGGAATCGAAATGGACCTCTTTCAATAGTAAAGTGACAAAGCCACAGCAGTTAAGAAAGAGGCAGAAATGGATGGAAAATGAACCGAATTTTAACGAAAGGATAAAATATATCCTGGACCGTAAAAACGAATACATGACCCGGCTGAGCGCCAGGGCCTCCCGTTTTACGTTTACATAATTGTGGTTAGCAATTGCCTGGGGCATATTAGGTAGGTGGTCCGAATCCACCGTTGGCCGCAAAAAAGGTTGTCTTGAAAAAGGCAACCTTTTCTTTTGTATGGCGTCATTAACTATAATAAATTCGGGCCTCCTTACCGGAACCCACGGCTTCAACCGTGGGCTGAAAAAAATTAATTTATACTTCTAAAAATCAATTTATGAGTACCATCGAAACCCGCCTCCTGGCACTTGAAAAATCAAACCGCCGTTATAAAAAAATAGTATCATCACTGGTGCTTGTCGCCGGTTTGATCTCGGTAATGGCGTTTACCAAAAAGAATGTGATCCCGGATCTATTGCAGGCCCGGAACTTTGAAGTAGTCAATACACAGGGATCGGTTGTTGCTCGGATGACCACGCTCGATGGCTCCGGCAGGATCAGTACTTTCAATACCAGTGGAGGTAAAATGATGGATATGATCCCCAATGATGCAGGTGGTGGCGCTTTGATCGTATATGATGGTAAAGGAAACATGAACGCAAGGATCACTTATACAGAAGGTGGCGGTGGTTCCATCGGCGTTTATAACGGATCAGGCAAGCAGGTGATCCGGTTTGGTAATACAACAGGAGGCGCA
>DATINK010000441.1:0-11898 GCA_035474355.1 Chitinophagaceae bacterium
TGCTGAAGTGATCAGCTACGATTCTTTTGCCAGTTTCGGTGAATCATTGGGTTTTAAACTTGAAAAAGCATCTACGTTTGCCACTTATACGGGTTATGCACTGCTGGCCGGGTATGTCCTGGGTATCATACTCATTCCAAAATATATCTCACAGCGAAAGGCATTATTGTCCATGGTGTTGTTGAGCATGATGCTGGTCTTACTGGCGATCTTTACCAAAGGAATGACAGCTGTGGCATGCTTTGCCCTACTTGGTTTTTCCAATGCAGTCATGTGGCCCGCTATCTGGCCCCTGGCGATCGAAGGGTTGGGTAAGTTCACAAAAACCGGCGCGGCATTATTGATCATGGGGATTGTAGGTGGCGCATTACTTCCATTATTATATGGCGAAATTTCCAAGGCGATGGGTTCGCGCCAGCAAGGATACTGGTTATTGATTCCTTGTTACCTGTACATTCTATATTATGCAACCTTAGGATATAAAGCAGGATTTAAAAAAGCCTGATCGCTCGCATATTAACAGAATCATAAATGGAGATCGTACATGTAGCTGCCGAATGTTATCCCGTTGCCAAAGTGGGCGGACTGGGCGATGTGGTGGGAGCTTTGCCAAAATACCAGGTCGAACATGGTCATGTCGCCAAAGTGGTGATGCCCATGTACCGCACTAAATTTCTCTACGAAAATCAATGGGAACTTGTTCATGAAGGCGGCCAGCACATGGGACCCCTGCAGTTTCATTACAGTATCATCAGGGAGAAAACAAATAAACTGGGATTTGATTGCTACCTGGTTGACATCAATGGCCTGCTCGACAGGGAAAGAGTATATGGTTATGATGACGATACGGAAAGATTCATTGCTTTCCAGATCGCCGTCTGTGACTGGATCAGCAAATGGGAGCATAAGCCGGATATTATTCATTGTCATGATCACCATACAGGATTAATTCCTTTCATGGTTAAATATTGTTACCCTTTCCATACAGTGTTGTCGGAAATTCCCACCGTTTTTACGATCCACAATGCCCAATACCAGGGATGGATAAGCTGGGATAAATATTATTACATGCCTCCTTACGATAGCTGGAAATGGGGATTCCTTGACTGGAAAAAAATGATCAACCCCATGGCGGCTGCGATCAAATGCGCCTGGAAAGTGACAACCGTCAGTCATAGTTACCTGGATGAAATAAGAATTTCATCCAATGGATTGGAAGATCTGTTTGAAACCGAAAGAGGGAAATGCGTGGGCATCCTCAATGGTATCGATACCGATGTCTGGGATCCCGCAAGCGACCCCCTGATCAAAGTGAATTATGACCCCGTAGAATATGAAATGGGAAAAGCGAAGAATAAAAAAGAAGTCGCGGCTCAATTCGGACTCGATCCCGAAAAACCCCTGATCGCATTTATAGGAAGGTTGGTCAGTGAAAAAGCCGCCGATCTTTTACCGGAAGCCATCAGTCAATCCATTTACCAGCATTCGGGCAATGCAAATTTCATAGTCCTGGGTTCGGGGGATCCGGCCGTAGAAGGCAGGCTGGAACAAATGAAAAATGAATTCAAAGGATTCTTCAACAGTTATATTGGATATAGCGAGGCATTGAGTCACCAGATCTATGCGGCAGCAGATTTTTTACTGATGCCCAGCCGGGTTGAACCCTGTGGCCTGAACCAGATGTATGCCATGCGTTATGGTACTATTCCCATGGTAAGAAGTGTAGGGGGATTGAAAGACACGGTGAAGGATTTTGGGGAGTGGCAGGGATATGGGATCCGTTTCAACGAAGCTTCGGTAAGTGATATCAGTTATTCCGTTGGACGGGCTATTGACCTTTACCAGAATAAACCTGACCTTTATAACTGGATAAGATCCTATATTATGGAGATCGATCATTCCTGGGCTATCTCCGCTGCTGAATACCTTGAGGTGTACAAGAGTTTGAAATAGTGGATAACTGATAACGGATAACTGATAGTTCTTTAAAGCGGGTAGTTTTTTCACAGATTAGAAATAGTTTTAAAACTGTTAAAGGGTAGTGTTTTAACGGCCTGAAAGTTCATTAAATCTTTGAAATTGTGCTGTTCATTTATTTAATAAGTAAAACTTATTTTATGGGCAGAAGCAGTATGTTAAAAACCAAAAGCTTTGATTTTGCAGTAAGAATTATCAAACTGCATAAATTTCTGAAGAAAGACCATAACGAATATGATTTATCACGCCAGATTCTCAGAAGTGGTACTTCAGTGGGCGCTATAATCAGGGAAGCTGAACATGCTGAGAGCAAATTGGATTTTGTACATAAATTCTCAATCGGATTAAAAGAAATAAATGAATGCATATACTGGTTAGATTTATTGCATGAAACAGAGTATATTAATATGGTTATGTATGAATCCTTGAAGCAAGATGGTGAAACTATATTAAAAATGCTTGTCGCAAGCATCAAAACCGTCAAAGCAAGGATCGGTTCGAATAAGTAGGACATTATCAGTTTTCAGTTATCCGTTATCAGTTCAAAAAATGCCAAAGACAATAGTAGCAGTCATACTAGGTGGAGGAGCAGGATCCCGATTATACCCGCTTACGGCAAGCCGGTCTAAACCAGCCGTTCCTATCGCAGGTAAGTACCGCCTGGTGGATATACCCATATCCAATTGTCTCAACTCCAATATCAACAGGATGTTTGTCCTGACCCAGTACAATTCAGCTTCACTCAACAGGCATATCAAGAATACCTATCATTTCAGTGCTTTTAGTTCCGCTTTTGTAGATATCCTGGCTGCCGAACAAACGCCTGACAATCCCACCTGGTTCCAGGGAACAGCCGATGCAGTAAGACAGGGTCTCCGGCATATCGAACCCTTTCCAAGCGATTATGTGCTGATCTTATCCGGCGACCAGCTCTACCAGATGGATTTTAATGAAATGCTGAACAACCATATCAGTAAGAAGGCTGATATTTCCATCGCTACCATCCCGGTTACAGAACGCGAAGCACCTGAATTCGGAATATTGAAATCGGATGAAGAAGGATTTGTCACTTCTTTTATTGAAAAGCCCAAAAAAGAATTACTGCCTGCATGGATAAGTGAAACGAGCCCTGTAATGAAAGCAAAGGGGCGGGGATACCTCGCATCCATGGGCATTTATATTTTTACCCGCAGCCTGTTAGTAGACCTGCTGACTGAAAAAAAAGAAGCCACTGATTTCGGGAAAGAGATCATTCCTGATTCCATCGGTAAAAGGAAGATAGTAAGTTACCAGTATGAGGGTTATTGGACGGATATCGGGAACATCTATTCTTTTTTTGAAGCAAACCTGGGGCTGACAATGGATATCCCCGATTTTAATCTCTTTGACAACGACCGTGCCATCTACACCCGTGCACGCATGCTTCCACCTGCCAAGATCAGCGGAACGACTTTGGAAAAAACACTGATTGCGGAAGGTTCAATCATTAATGCATCCAGGATAGAACAGAGTATTATCGGGATCAGGTCGAGGGTAGGACATGGGTCCACAGTAGTGAGCAGCTATATCATGGGTAACGACTATTATGAAACTTTGCTCGAGATCGCACACGCCGAAAAGAATGGCATCCCCATGTTAGGCATTGGCAGCCGCTGCTATATTAAAAACGCTATCATCGACAAGAATTGCCGCATCGGGGATGATGTCAGGATCAATGGCGGCACGCATATCGAAAATGGAGATCATTCTCTCTATACCATAAAAGACGGGATCGTTGTTGTAAAGAAGGGAGCGGTAATTCCGAATGGTTTTGTGATCTGAGCCTTTTCAAATAATAAAATTTATAATCATCTTACCCCCGCTGGGTCCCCAGTCCTTCATCACTTTCTCCAGTGATTGCATCAATGTCAGGCGATTCACTTTTTTACCCTTCGTAGCCGGTAAGACTTTTTTCATATCTACGTCATTCACCTCCACGCGGGTGGCAAACCAGGTGGTATGTAATCGCGGAATGCCCAGGCCCAGGATCATACCCGGCAACCCCTGTATGCCTTCAGGGCCGCCCGAAACCATGAGTTCATCGGTGTAAAAAGCAAAGATGCCGATCGAATCATCGAGTATACCGATCGCTTTATGGCATTCGAATCCAGCGATAGTCCGGAGATCTCCGGTTATCTTCCATTTTATATTGAGCAGGCTGTCTTCCACCAGGAAGGTTTCTTCAAACACAGGTTTTTGGGAGATCGTTCTTCCTTTTTTGAAATCAGTAAACACAATGTTCTTATCCGCTACGGCCCGGTAGCTGGCCCGGGGATCAATAGGCACATCTTTACCTGGTTTAAAAATCGACCGGCTGCTATCACCGGTAAATTCAAAATAACTAAGTGCAGTAACCGGTAACCGGTCTTTGATCCTTTCATACCACTCCGGTTGTGTTTCCTTATAAAGCTGTCGTACACTGATGGATTTTTCGAACTCCACTTTTATGGCAGAGAAAAAATGTGCCTGGGTTTGAGCTCCTGCCGGCAGAAGGGCAGCCATCATGAAACCGGATAGTATGATCTTAGGTATCATTTTTTTTCTGCTCCGGGCATTTTAGTGAATGACCATTCCAGTTTCAGCAGGAAATAACGGCTGACCCTGAGATATCGCTCATCCGTGATAAAATTACTGTTGATGGTTCGGGTGAATCCTTTGTTGTCATCCAGGATATCATTGACGTACAGACCGATCTTTCCAGCCTTGTCTTTTCCAAATTTCCTGGTGAGTCCTGCATTCCAGATAACCAGGTTTGTATTTTGGGCAAATGCGTCGATACGCTGGCGCAGATCGGCATTGATGTTTGTGGATATTTCCAGTTTGCCGGGTAACATCATATAACCGCTAAATTGCCCACCATAGGTCAGGTAATTATTATTGATACTCGTGCCCAGCGATGAACTGGACCAGTTATAACCGATCATAGGATAAAGCTCGAAGCTGTATTTATCTACCTGCTCATATTCGATGCTGAACGTTGCCAGGACGCTCGTAAAATAATTTATACTTTTCAGGCCATTTACAAAATTGATATTTCTGCCGCCCCTGCTATTGAGTTCGATAGAATAATCGAGTTTATTTTCTCCGCCACCCTTATTCCAATTGCCATAGAGATACCAGCTAAGGTTGCCATTTACATTCACCGGGAAATAAGTCCTTTTTCCCTGGTCATCAATGGTGTTGAATTGTGTAATGGCATTATCCTGCAGGTTAAATCCAGATCCAATGTATATGCCGGTCTGCGATAACACTTTATACTGATTGAAATTAATATTGAAGCCGTGATTGAAACCAACTTTAAGATCAGGATTGCCCCGGTAAATATTCAATGGGTCTGTATTATCACGCAGGGGCTGTAACTGGTTCAGGGTGGGCTGGCGGGTAGTACCCCGGTAGCTTACACTTAAATTGGTTTGTTGTTTTAGTGTAAAATTGAACTGGGCCTGGGGTGTAAGTTTCAGGAAATGATAGTCGGTGATGATATGTGTATCCAGGTCGTTCAAAACAAGTTTTACTGCTGAGACCCCGGTACCAAAGGCGAACTTGATCTTTTTCCCTGCGTAACGGAGGGTGCCGGTTCCACTATGTGAAAAAGCATCCAGGCCGAAATTATCGCTGAAATCAACAATCGGTACTTCATACTTCCCGTTCAGCCCTTTTTCAAATGTGTTTCGGTTGGAATTCGAATGATTTTTATTGTATGCATATTCCAGTACCGCAAACCATGCTGCTGACAAAGGTTCACTGAATGTCAGCTTGGTACCAAAAGTCCTGGAGTTCCCGGTAAAGGTCTTTTCCTGGTCAATGGTATCGGCGTAATTAAAGACACCAGACTGGTAATAATTGATCCGGGTATTGTTGATGCCTGATTGGTCATCAGCTGCAGTGCCAAACCGTACCACGCCCAATAACAGGCGGTTCTTTTTAGTGAACATCTGCCGGTAAGTAAACTGGTTATCGGATTGTACACGACGTGTATCGCTGTTATAATCCCGGAAACTCTGGTTGATAAATTGTTTGCCTGCATCCAGGTATTCACTGGATGAATTGCCTGCAACAGCGTTGGTCCTGTAAGTGATAACCGTAGCGATCTTAAATGAGGTCAACGAATCGGCTTTCCATTCGTATTTGCCATTAAATGCATGTTGCTGGCTTAACCCGGTTTTATTACTGATATTATTGGAATAAGTGATACCGGAAGGAAGGATATTCTGGGTAAGGGTACTGCCCTTATCTGTAGTACCCAAACGATTAAACCGGTAGGAGGTATTGACATTGTGTTTATCGGAATTCCATTTATCGGTGAAAAGAGCGCCGGCAGTATAAGCGTCCGGCAACCCGCGCAGGTTGTAATCATTAAATTCATCACCTCCTCCAAAACTGAAATAATACCCGCTGAGCTCATCATATTCGAAGTCATTCTCGATACCGAGCTTTTGTTTTTCTTCCAATTCAGGCTACCTGTACTGATATTTGTCCTGCTGGCATAGACCGAAATTTTTCTTTTGCCTTTAAACTTATTATAAAGGCCTTTGGCGTCTATAAAATGATCGAAGTCGGTGCCTGCATACGCTTTGCCGAAGGAGCCCTTTTTCTGGTCCTCCTTCAGCTTGATGTTAACCGTTTTCCCTTCATTCCCGGTTGTGACACCTGTTAGTTGCTGTTGTTCTGATTTAGTTTCAAAAACCTGTACCCTGTCCACTGCTTTTGCGGATATATTCTGTGTGGCCATTGTCGGGTCATCACCAAAAAATTCTTCGCCGTCTACAAGAACTTTATCTACCCGTTTTCCCTGGGCCACGATCTCACCTTTGCTGTTAACTGTAAATCCCGGCAATTTTTTCAGCAGGTCTTCCACCGTGGCGCCTTCCTTTGTTTTAAAACTATCTGCAATAAATTCAGTTGTATCTCCTTTGATCCTTATTGCGGCGCCGCCACGGACCACTACTTCATCCAGCATACGACTGATCGGTGTCAGGTAAATATCTTTCAGGTCGAGGTCGGCGACCAGGTTTATCTGTTCCAGGTAATCGGCAAATTTCGGATAAGTGATGAGTACCAGGTAGCGCCCGGTATCCGCTTTGGGAAGTGAAAAATAACCTTCTGCATTGCTTCTTGTGAATTGGATCAACGATGAATCTGCATGGCGCAATAAGGAGATCACTGCATGGGAAAGGTTCCTTTTCTCCGTCGAATCGGTGATCCGGCCGGTAATGGAAGACTGTTGGGCTTTTATACCGGAAAAACACAACAACAGGCAAATGAGAAATGCAGCCGGCTTTAGCATGGTTCGTTTGTTCAGGTGCACAAATTTGATGCATCCTATAGACAATTCCATAAGCGGATCCCGCCTGGTTGTTAATATTTCAACAAAAAATGTGTAAGTTGTCTGTATCTCAAACGTTTCCACTGTAAAACAGGTATGCCCGACAAAAAAAAAGATAAAGGAAAAGTGTGGAATCATTCCCTGCTAACGGAAGAAGATGTAACCAACTACCAACAGGGTACACATTATACACTTTACAGGCATTTCGGATCTCATTCCATACAGTTAAATGGAACCTGGGGCATATTCTTTTGCGTGTGGGCGCCTAATGCTACTTCCGTTTCAGTCATCGGCAATTTCAATGACTGGAAACCTCATCAATATGAATTACATCCCCGCTGGGATAAAAGCGGTATCTGGGAAG
This sequence comes from Chitinophagaceae bacterium, assembly GCA_035474355.1. Taxonomy (GTDB): domain Bacteria; phylum Bacteroidota; class Bacteroidia; order Chitinophagales; family Chitinophagaceae; genus DATINK01. The sequence continues at coordinate 7,707 of DATINK010000441.1, forward strand.
GATTTATTCCGCATTTCAAACAAGGGGAAGCTTACAAATATCATATTGTAGGATACAAAGGGATGGAGCTTGGTAAGGGAGATCCCTTTGCCAATTTCTGGGAGAAGAGACCGGAGACGGCTTCGATCACCTGGGACATGTATTACGAATGGAAAGATGCTGAATGGATGAAGAAACGGAAAATAAATAATGCACTCGATCAGCCCTGGAGTGTTTATGAAGTTCATTTAGGCAGCTGGCAGAGGCCGGATAAAAATGATGAAGAATCGTATAATAGTTATGACCAGATAAGGGAAAGACTGGTTCCCTATGTGAAAGAAATGGGATTTACGCATGTCGAATTCATGCCGGTTGCCGAACATCCTTTTGACGGCAGCTGGGGATACCAGTGTACCGGATTTTTTGCAACCACTTCACGTTATGGCGATCCCCAGGGATTCATGCGGCTGGTCGATGCATTTCACCAGGAAGGCATCGGTGTGATACTGGATTGGGTGGCCTCCCATTTTCCCTATGATGAACATGGTCTATATATGTTTGATGGCACGCATACCTATGAATATGCGGATATGCAAAAAGGATTTCATCCCGATTGGAACAGTTATATTTTCAATTACAAGCGGGGAGAGGTTAAATCTTTCCTGATCAGCGCAGCCCGGTTTTGGTTTGATCTTTTTCATATCGACGGGATCCGGGTGGATGCGGTAAGTTCCATGCTGAAGCTGAACTATTCCCGCGAGGAAGGAGAGTGGAAGCCCAACGAATACGGTGGGGATGGAAATATAGAAGCCATTGCCTTTATCAAAGACCTCAATGAAACGATTTTCCGGGATTTCCCCGATGTGCAAACCATCGCAGAAGAAGCTACCGACTGGCCGGGTGTATCCAAACATACCTGGGAAGAAGGGTTGGGTTTCGGAATGAAATGGATGATGGGCTGGATGCATGATACATTAGATTATTTCAAGACTGATCCGCTGGTCCGGCAATTTCAACAGGATAAATTATCCTTCAGCATGATGTATTACTATGACGAAAATTTCATGCTTCCTTTCAGTCATGATGAAGTCGTTCATGGAAAGAGTCCTATGTTGTATAAAATGCCCGGGGATGAATGGCAGAAGTTTGCCAACCTCCGGTTGATGTATACCTATATGTGGACACATCCCGGGGCACGGTTATTGTTTATGGGGGATGAATTCGGTCAGACCCGCGAATGGAATTACAGGTCTGAGCTGGATTGGGGGCTTTTGAAATTCGACTTGCACCGGCAACTGAAAGATTGCGTTTCCGATCTCAATAAATTATTGAGGTCTGAGCCTGCACTCTATGAAAATCAATTCAATACTCAGGGTTTTGAATGGATAGATCTTAACCACAGGGCGGAAAGTATTGTCGTTTACAGGAGAAGAGGTAAAAAAGAGGGAGATGACCTGTTGATCGTACTCAATATGACTCCTGTGATCAGGCTGGATTGGGAAGTTTACGTTAAGGAAAAACCCTATGCGGCTGAAATTTTCAACAGTGACATGACAATTTTCGGGGGTACGGGCAAAGTTTATAACCCCCTGATAAGATGCGAATTACTTGATAAAAGTCAAAAAATCTACCGGCTAAAGCTGAATTTGCCCCCCTTGTCTGGTATCATTCTGAAATAAACATTATTTTGGCCGCAACCGGGGCTAACTGTATGCGGCTTTTACGATATGATTTAACCGGACTAAAATCTATCTTGTGTTGAGAAAATCCTTTAGTGCGATCTTAAAAAACTACCCTATGATCCGTACATCACTATCCTTGTGCCTGTTGCTGGCGGCTACGCTGGCAATTTCCCAAACAACATTAACGCAAACGACCAATGTTGCTGCAACAACTGTTGACAGCGCCGATTTTTTCTTACAGAAGGGATTGGTTGAAAAACAAAATGGCCGACGCCTGGAATCACTCAAAAATTTTGAGAAGGCTTCCAAGTACGATGCGAATAACAAAACGATTGTCACTGAGCTGGCCTCCGCTTATTTGGATCTCCATCGCTATGGAATGGCGAGAGATTCCTATAAGAAACTGGTCAACCTGGGTGATATCTCTGCATCCAACTACAAACAGTTGATGACCCTTTCTTTCCAGCTGAAGCAAAATGAAGACGTGATCGCTTATGCGCTTAAACTCAAAGAGCTTGATCCCAATGAAAAGATCAACTACTTTGTTGGCCGCGTGAATTACGATATGGATAATTACGGGGAAGCGATCAAGTTCCTCAATGCAGCTGCTGCAGACGATCCTGCCAATGCCGAAATTCCCTATATGGTGGCGCATTGCTATGCAGACATGATGAATTATAAATTATGTATTCCTTATTTCCAGAAAGCGGTCACCATGGATCCTGCTAAACCTTATTGGATCTATGAAATGGGATTGATCTATTACGCGATGAATGACGACAAGAATGCATTGAAATATATTCTGGAAGCAGGGGATAAGGGATATACCCGTGATAACGATTACCTCGAAAACCTGGGTATCGCCTATTTGAATGTAGGCAACCTGGATGAAGGGGTAAAGATCATGGATGAGATCCTGAAAAGAAAGCCCAGCGATATGAATATCCTCAATATGGTGGCCGAAGCTTATTACTATAAAGGCAAATACAAACAGGCTATTGAATACTGGGACCAGATCCTCTTTTACGATAAGACAGCCGCCTCCGCTTTATACATGATCGGCATGAGCTATCAAAAAAGCGGTGAGAAGGAAAAAGGCATCCAGCTTTGTGATAAAGCCATTGAGATGGACCCTAACCTGCAAGCTTATAAGACGAAGAAGATGATGGCGGGGCTGTAATCACATGCGTTCAGGAACCCGGATTCCCAACAAATGCATCCCCGAAAAGATCACATTTGCGGTCATGGCTGATAGTTTTAACCTAAGTATTTTCTTTTCTTCTGATTCAGCGCTTAGTACTGATAGCTGAGTATAAAAACCATTGAAGGTTTTTGCCAGATTGTATATAAAGATTGCGATAACTGAAGGATTATGCTCTGTACAAGCCTGTTGAATGACCGAAGGATATTGCTCCAGCATAACTATTAGATCCTTTTCGGCCTTTAGGAGACCACCGGATTGCTGGTTGCCGATTGCCGATTGCCAATTGACTCCTGCTTTCAACAACACCGACTTTATCCTCGCATGCGTATACTGAATAAAAGGGCCTGTAAATCCATGAAAATCGATCGATTCCTCGGGATTAAAGACCATTCTTTTTTTAGGATCCACGCGCATCAGGAAAAACTTAAGGGCACCCAATGCGATCGTATCATAAAGCGATCTTAATTCGTTGCTTTCGAAATCCTTTACTTTTCCCAGCTCTTCTGTCTTTTGTTTAGCCACTTCCACCATTTCATCGATCAGTTCATCAGCATCGACAACGGTCCCTTCCCGGCTCTTCATTTTTCCGGATGGCAACTCCACCATTCCATAGCTTAAATGCTCAACACCATCCGCGTAAGGCTTTCCCATTTTTTTGAGGATCAGTTTCAAAGCCTTCATGTGATAATTCTGTTCGTCACCGATCACATAAATGCTCTGGTCATAATGGTATTTCTCATATTTCTGTTGGGCGAGTCCCAGGTCCTGGGTGATATAAACAGAAGTGCCGTCTTTACGGATCACGAGTTTTTCATCCATCCCCTCATCTCTCAGGTCGGCCCAGACACTTCCATCATCTTTTTTGATCATCACCCCGGACGCCAGGCCTTCATCCACCGATTTCTTACCCAGGAGATAGGTATCGCTTTCATAATAAATGATATCAAAATCGCTCCCGATCCTTTTATAGGTAATGTCAAATCCATCGTATACCCATCCATTCATTTTTTTCCATAGTTCCATCACGGCTGGTTTACCGTCTTCCCAGTCGCGTAACATTTGTTTGGCTGCCTGCATGATCGGGGCCTGGTTTGCCGCATCATCCTTGTTCATTCCTTTCGCGATGAGTTCTTCCACCTGGCGTTTGTACTCATCATTGAATTTTACATAATATTCACCCACAAAATGATCACCTTTCATCCCGGTGGAAGCGGGTGTGGCTCCTTTGGCAAACAACTGCCAGGCCAGCATACTTTTACAAATATGTATGCCCCGGTCGTTCACGATACAACTTTTGATCACCTTATATCCTGAAAACTTAAGTGTT
>DATINK010000442.1:0-2598 GCA_035474355.1 Chitinophagaceae bacterium
ATGCTTTTTTTCTCGTCCGAATGGGTTATCTCTGTGCCTTCCTTTTCTTCTTCTATTTTTGGGAGCTTGATAAAGTAAATCGCTATAGCAAGCACTGTCAAAACGATGGCAATAATAACATAAGGATTGATAACTCTTGAAGCAAGGGTGTTGAGTTCTGCATTTTTTTCGGCAGGGCCGAGTATAAGCAGTTTGGTTTTAAGTGCATCCACATCTTTCAACACAATGGCACTTAAAATATAGACCGCGATGATACCCGCCACTTTATTACAGATACCCATAATACTGATCCGTTGAGCGGCGCTTTCGATCGGTCCCAATACAGTAACATAAGGATTAGAAGCTGTTTGTAATAAAGCCAAGCCCGTTCCGATAATGAATAACCCTGTAAGAAACATTGGGAAACTTCTGGCATTTGCAGCAGGCAAAAAAAGTATTGCCCCTGAGGCCATAACCAACAATCCCAGCGACATTCCTTTTTGGAAACCTGTTTTCTTCAGTATATACGATGAAGGAAGGGCCATTACAAAATAGGCTGCAAAAAAAGCAAAAGTCACAAAGAAGGATTGTGTGAACGAAAGTTCACAGGCAATTCGCAGATAAGGAATTAACTGGCTATTGGCCCAGGTCACGAAACCAAAAATGAAAAAAAGCGCACCGATAATGATCAATGGGAATGCATTACTTCTTTTCGGGCTAATGGCCACTGACGTTGCGTTCATATGGAAAGTTTCCCGAACTTACCGAAGAATCTCCGAAGTACGAAATACGAAGTACGAAGTACGAATCAGTCCCGGCACCCGTACTTCGTAGTTTTCTTCACAAAGCTGAATACTGTAATTTCGGCTGGGCCAGCTTACCACTACGGCTTTTAAAACTATAAAAATGTCCCGTTACGCAATCGGCATTGACCTGGGTGGAACGAACACCAAATTCGGTATCGTAGACCGTGATGGTCACATCCTTAAACAGGAAAGAATTCCCACCAACAAGCATGATACGATCAACGGGTTTATCGACGACCTGTATGAAAAGCTGGAACCGATGATCAAAGAAACAGCCCCTGCCGATCAGTTTGCAGGTATTGGCATGGGCGCTCCCAATGGTAATTATTACAGCGGCAATATCGAATACGCAGCCAATCTGAAATGGCAGGGCATTGTTCCGGTAGCCCAATTACTCTCCGATAAATTCAAATTAAAGGTAAAGCTGACCAATGATGCGAATGCAGCAGCGGTAGGTGAAATGATCTATGGAAGTGCCCGGGGCATGAAACATTTTATCATGATCACATTAGGTACGGGTGTGGGGAGCGGGATCGTGATTGATGGCAAGATCGTTTTAGGGCATGATGGATTTGCTGGTGAACTGGGACATACGATCATCCGGCCAGGCGGAAGACTTCATAAAGGCACGGGTGTCAGGGGAACGCTGGAATCCTATGCTTCTGCAACCGGGGTAAGAGATACAGCCCTGGAGATGCTGACGGAAAACCCAACTGAGAAAAGTTTATTACGGGATTATTCGATCAATGAACTGACCAGTGAATCGGTTTATGAATGCGCGACAAAAGGTGATAAGATCGCCAACCGCATATTTGATTATACGGGAAAAGTATTGGGTGAAGCGCTGGCGAATTTTGTAATGTTCTCATCCCCTGAGGCCATTATTCTTTTTGGAGGACTGACAAAAGCCGGCGAACTGATCATGAGTCCGACAAGGGCAGCGATGGAAGCCAACTTGATACAAGTGTTTAAGAATAAAGTGAAATTAATGTTTAGTGAATTGAAAGAAGCCGATGCAGCAATATTAGGCGCGAGTGCTTTAGTTTGGTAATCTTGAAATAAAAATGATTACCCCCTTTTGGGGCAAGGGGGTTAGGGCCAGCGGGTAAATAAAAAACCCCGTTCGAAAACGGGGATTTGGCTTCAGAGGTATTTAGTATTTATTTTATTTTCAAAACGGGTTTTTCATGGTTGTGACCTATTAAGTAGGAAAACCGTGCCAAAAAGCAGGTTACTCATATAATGTTGCGCCGGTAACCTTCAGATCGTTTCTTTGGCGGGTATAAGCGGCTATTTTCCAATTTTTATCGGTGAGGCCAACCGGGAGATCCAATTCAATTTCATTTGATTCTTTGGCTGCCTGGCGGGAAAGATATCTTACAATATTTATATGTGAAAGCGTAGCGCCTTCGTTTTCCCCTGCCCTGACTTTTACAACTGCGGTTTTTTGAAGGAGAACAACCACCAATTCCTGCTTTTTAACGTCACCCGTCAATTCAACCCTGCATTTTACTTTTTCCTTCGCAGTAGTTACTTCTTTGATCTGAACAGTAATACTTGCATGCTCAGTCAATGCTTTCTGTATGGCCGATTCTGCTTTGTTACGGTTACTCCCTACCAGCTCATACTCTCCATTCACTACTAATTGGGGTGTATAGATGCTTTCTAATTGGAAATGTGTTGCATATTGAGTTTGCCAGTCCGAATATTCACTGCTGCTGAATGGATCGGTCCAACCCAACCGGTTCCAATAATCCACATGAAAAGAAAGAGGAATGATCCTGGAATTGTTCTTCGCCAGGTCCGACAGCAA
>DATINK010000443.1:0-23039 GCA_035474355.1 Chitinophagaceae bacterium
GCGTAGGCGTGGGAATGAGGTTTTTCCTGCCGATGTTTGGTTTACTCGGGTTTGATTATGGAATCGGACTTGACCGGTTACAACCCGGACAAGTCGGTTTAAAAGGAGCATCCCGGTTTACATTCATGCTTGGATATGAGCCGGATTAAAAATATTCAGGGTGCGGAGATCAAATCAATCAATCAAATTCCATTAGTATGAAAAAGATATTCATCCTGTTCGGGTTCCTGGTAACAGGTTTGCTGGGTTCAGCCCAGAAATATGCCATTATTGATACCCGGTATATCCTGGACAAAATGCCGGAATACAAACAGGCTCAAAAAACCCTGGATGATATTGCGGCCGAATGGCAAAAAGATATTGACGCGCGTCAAACCACGCTGGACAAAATGTACAAGGATTTTGATGCCGAACAGGTGATGCTGAGTGATGACCTGAAGAAAAAAAGGGAGGACCAGCTCTTTATGAAAGAAAAAGAACTTCGCGACCTGCAACGCAAACGCTTTGGTTTTGAAGGCGATCTATTCAAGAAAAGACAGGAATTGATAAAACCCATACAGGATAAGGTTTATAATGCTGTACAGAAAATGTCTGTTCAGCGGGGCTATGACTTTGTCCTTGATAAAAGTGAAGGAATTACCATTATCTTTGCCGACCCAAAACTGGATAAAAGCGAAGATGTGCTGAAAGACCTGGGGATCAGGAACTGACCTTGCCTGTTTTGTTAAAAAAAACCAAAAGAGGCAACTAAAGCCGGTTACATTAACTCATAATAGAGCCATCCTCCGCCCTAAAACGCGCAGGGAAACCTAAAACAATAAAAATGAAAAAACTCTTTACAGTAATGGTCGTTATCGCAGGCCTTTTATGTGCAAGTTCTGCCGGTGCCCAGACCAAGATCGGTTATATCAGTGTCGATAATATGGTAGGCCTGATGCCAGACGTCAATAAGATCGATTCATTGCTCAACCGTTACCAGATCGATTCGCTGAACCCCGAATATGCGTCTTTGTTAAGCAGGTATCAATTCAAGGACAGTGTATGGCGTGACTCGACACATACACCTCCAGCGGTTAGAAAAGAAATTGAGAAAGAATTACCCACGATGCTTTACCAGCTCAACAACTGGGATAAGATCGTAGACCAGCTGACACAGAATAAGCAGAACGAATACCTGGAACCGATCTACAAGAAAGTGTATGACGCCATTAAAGCGGTTGCGAAAGAAAAGGGTTATACGCATGTCTTCAATAAAGAAGCTTTCCTGGTGGCCCCTGAAGGGGACGATATGATTGCGGCGGTGGCCGCCAAACTAAAAGTGAAGCTTCCTCCTCCCAATACGGGAAGGTAAACAGGGAATTCATTCAAAAATGATTAGAAATAGCCCCGACTTGTCGGGGTTATTTTTTTACTGCAACCAATAGCGGCCTTCTTAATTTAGCATATGCAAAAACAAAACCCCATTGGTGTTTTTGATTCAGGTTATGGCGGGTTGACGGTATTAAAAGAGATCATCCGGGAGCTTCCTGCTTATGATTACATGTACCTGGGGGACAATGCCCGGGCACCTTACGGGAACCGTTCTTTTGAAACCGTGTACCAGTATACACTTCAATGTGTGAAATGGTTCTTCGACCAGGGTTGCAGCCTCGTGATCCTCGCTTGTAATACTGCATCTGCAAAAGCGCTTCGTACCATTCAGCAAAAAGACCTGCCGCTGATGGGACCAGGGAAAAGAGTATTGGGTGTGATCCGTCCAACGACTGAGATCATTGGAACATTAACGGAAAATAAAAGTGTGGGCATACTCGCAACCGAAGGTACCGTTGCTTCTCAATCCTATACAGTTGAGATCGAGAAATTTTTTCCTGGTTTAAAAGTATACCAGGAAGCTTGTCCCATGTGGGTATCGCTTGTCGAGAACAACGAACACCTGGGCCATGGCGCTGATTATTTTGTGAAGAAGAACATTCATAGCATTTTCGAGGCGGGGGAGGATATCGATGTTATTCTGTTGGCCTGCACGCACTACCCACTCATGGAACAAAAGATCCAGGAATACCTTCCTATTGGCGTAAAATTGGTTTCCCAGGGAGAGATTGTGGCCCGTAGTCTGAAACAGTATCTTGAAAGGCATCCGGAGATTGAATCCCTCTGCAGCCGGAATTCTATAAGTACCTTTTATACAACGGATTCGGTTGAGGACTTTGATAAGCATGCAGCTTCTTTTTTCGGCTCATTTGTTAGCTCTAAGCATGTTGAAATCTCCTCTTGAACCCTTACCTTTGCCGTCCTTTCAGGCAAAAAACAGAAGGTCATGAAACGTACATTCCAACCCCACCGTCGACGTCGTAAATCCGTGCATGGATTCAGGCAGCGCATGCAAACCGCTAATGGCCGTAAAGTACTGGCCAGGCGCCGCGCTAAAGGCCGTAAAAAGCTGAGTATTTCGGATGAGAGTAAGTTGAAATAAACTGGCGAAACGATTCACTTTAGGGAAAAAAGAAAGGCTGAAAAGCCGGAAAAGCATTGAACGATTGTTCAGTGAAGGAAGGAAATTTATTTCCGGATCCTTTCGTGTATCACATTTGCCTGCTCAACTCCCGCATCCCGGGATTCAATTCGGTATCGGTGTTGGCAACAAACAATTCAAAAAAGCCGTGGACAGGAACCGCATCAAACGGCTTTGCCGGGAAGCCTGGCGGTTACAAAAATCGTCTTTGCAGGAAAAATTAGTGGCGTCAAAAAAAGGGGTGATCGTTTTCTTCATTTATACCGGGAAGGAGATCCCCGAATATACAGACCTGTTTCAACACATGGGGATGGCCGTTTCAAAATTAGAAAAACTATACCTTGAATGAAATGGGTCCTTCGAATACTGAGCTTTCCTTTCCTGTTGCTGATCAAAATTTATCAATTGATCATTTCACCATTGTTCGGACCCACCTGCCGGTATACACCCACCTGTTCTCATTACGCTGCAGATGCATTCAGGAAATATGGCGCATTCAAAGGATGCTGGCTTTCCTTGAAAAGAATACTCAGGTGCCATCCATGGGGAGGGTCGGGTTATGATCCGGTTCCTTAGAAGTTTTAAGTTGTAAATGTTAAGTTTTAAGTAAATACATGAAACCACTCTTTACTTAAAACCTAAAACCTAAAACCTAAAACTTATAGCCGTTCAGCTACTTTCTTCCAATCAACAACGTTCCAGATCGCTGCAAGATAATCAGCGCGTTTATTCTGGTATTTAAGATAATAAGCATGCTCCCATACATCCACGCCAAGAACAGGTTTGCCTTTGACTTCAGCAACATCCATTAAAGGGTTGTCCTGGTTAGGGGTTGAACTGATCTCGAGTTTTCCATCTTTTTCAATCAGCCATGCCCATCCGCTTCCAAACCGTCCCATTCCTGCCAGTGCAAATTTGGTTTTGAATTCATCAAAGGAACCAAAAGCATCATCTATGGCCTTGGCTAACTTGCCCGCAGGCGCGCCACCAGCATCTTTGGAAAGGCTTTCCCAAAAAAAAGTATGATTCCAATGACCACCCGCATTGTTTCTGACAGCCGGTGAAATCGTGCCGGCATGGGCTACCAGTTCAGCAAGTGATTTATTTTCATTGGGAGTTCCGGCAATGGCCTTGTTCAGGTTGTCAACATAAGCCTGGTGGTGTTTGCCATGATGGATCTCCATCGTTTTTGTATCGATGTGCGGTTCCAATGCGCTGTGTGCATAAGGAAGCGGAGCTAATGTAAATGCCATAATTGAAATTTTTTTGCCCCCATCCCCTAAAGGGGTGATATAAACTGGGGAGTGAAATAATTATTCTAATGAATAACAAATTTAAGATACCAGTGTTGAAATAAATGTTAGGTAAGTTGAATTGTTATTTCGCAATTGGAAAGTTCTTTACTCCCCTTTAGGGGACGGGGGCCAGGCGGTTCATCTTTTTCCCTTTTTCGGTAAAAGTTTCAACAAGTCCCCTTGTTTCCATATCCAAACGGACAGATATCGTGTACCAGGGGACCGATCCTTTAAACCCGGGCATGGTTTTCCGGATCGTTGCTTTTACGTCATTCGTCAAAGCAGTGAAAGTTTTACCCTTACTGCCTTTCAGGCTTTTGTTTATGGCAGCTTTGACAGCATCATAAATGGCTGCATCCATTTTCCTCTCCCGTCGGGTAACAGGATGTGTCGTGGTCGTTTTGACCGGTTTTGTTTTTTTTGAGGTGGCCATGGTTATCTTCTTGGTTTAAAAAAATCTTTCATGAGTTTGACGCAATCTTCTTTCAATACACCCCGTATCAGTTCGGTCCGGGGATGCAAGGGCCAGTTGGCGCCGGTTGTTTTCTTATACCCGTTTTTTTCATCATCGGCACCATACACCAGTTTCCCGATCTTACTCCAGTACATTGCCCCGGCACACATCAAACAGGGCTCGATCGTCACGTATAAAGTAGCTTCCGGGATATATTTACTTCCCAGCAGGTTGAACCCGGATGTGAGTGCGATCATTTCAGCATGTGCCGTAGGATCATTTAATTTTTCAACCATATTGTGACCCCGGGCAATGACTTTTTGGTCGATCACGAGCAGGGCGCCAATGGGGACTTCGCCTTCTTCCATCGCCTTTTTGGCTTCTTTCAATGCCTGCATCATGTAGTATTCATCTGTCATGAGCGCTCGCTTTTGAGTAACTTAGGCAAAAATAACTGAATGGCAGATATCACCCGATTAGAAGCCATGCGTAGCTATTTTGATAGCGGCGCAACCCGGTCTTATGCATTCCGGAAAGAGCAATTGAAAAAACTGAGATCATCCCTGATGAAACATGAGAAGGACCTGTATGCATCACTTCATACAGACCTTAAAAAAAGCCCTGAAGAAAGCTGGATCACAGAAATAGGATTGGTCAGTGCCGAGATCAGTACGGCGATCAAACATCTCAGGGACTGGATGAGGCCGGAACATGTAAGCACCAACCTGATGAATCTTCCATCCCGAAGCCAGATCATTCATGAACCACTCGGCGTTGTATTGATCGTGGCGCCCTGGAATTACCCGGTTCAATTATTATTCGCCCCGCTTGTCGGCGCCATGGCAGCAGGGAATTGCGTTGTATTAAAACCCAGTGAATTTTCTGCTGCGACCGCCATCGTTATGAAAAAGATCGTGGAAGATGTATTTCCACCCGAATACATCTTATATGCAGAAGGTGATGGAGCAACTGTCATTCCCGACATGATGAATCATTTCAGGTTTAACCATGTTTTTTATACCGGGAGTACAACAGTTGGAAAGATCATATATAAAATGGCAGCAGAAAATCTCGTGCCGGTTACCCTTGAACTGGGCGGAAAAAACACCTGCGTGGTGGAAGAGGATGCAAATATCCGGGTGGCAGCGAGGAGGATCGGGGTCACGAAATTCACCAATGCCGGCCAGATGTGTGTGGCGCCGGACTATGTCCTGGTACACCAGTCTAAAAAAGATGAACTGGTAAAGGAGTTAGGAAAAACGCTGAGAAAATTTTTCGGTGAAAGACCGGATGAGAATGATAATTACTGCAAGATCATTAATGAACGCCAATTCGACCGGCTGACCAGTTATTTGTCTTCGGGTACCGTGGCATTTGGAGGAAGAACGGATAAAAATAAATTATTCATTGAGCCAACAGTTCTCACCGATGTTCATCCCGGGGCGGCCATTCTTAAAGAGGAGATATTCGGCCCCATACTTCCCATTGTCACTTTCAATGATGAAGCGGAGGCCAGGAATATTATCCGTCAACATCCTGACCCCCTGGCATTTTCTCTTTTCACCTCCGATCGTGCAAAAGAAAAAGCATGGATGGATATTCCCTTTGGCGGGGGTTGTATCAATAATGCCAGCTGGCACCTGACCAATCACCACCTCCCATTTGGAGGAAGGGGCTTTAGCGGAACGGGCAGTTATCACGGCAAATTTTCTTTTGAGACGTTCACACACAGGAAGGCGGTGATGAAAACACCCACCTGGTTTGACCCTGATATCAAATACCCGCCATTCCAGGGGAGATTGAAATTGTTCAGGTGGATACTTAGATAACAAAACGGATATCATCATTACGGTGAAGAAGAAAAGCGGAACAAAAAACAAACGATCAGGGAAGTCCAAACTTAAAAGGATCATCATTGTTATTCTTTTGATCGTCCTTGTATTTGTTGGGTATGTCGAGATCGTCAATATCAACTCTAAAAACATGACCTACCGGCAGAAAGTTTTGAAAGCAATTTACCCCGTCTTTATGCTTTGGTCCAGGATCAAGGGAAAGAACGCATCTGAGTTAGCCAGTCAAAAGCCACCCCCGGTTTCGTTTTATACATTAAAAGGGACATTGAATAATGGGATCCCGCTTGATTTTTCTACGCTGAAAGGGAAAAAAGTATTATTGGTGAATACCGCCAGCAATTGCGGGTATACCAATCAATACCACGACCTGCAAAAACTTTTTGAAGAGAACAGGGAAAAATTAATGGTTATCGGGTTTCCCGCAAACGATTTCAAACAGCAGGAGAAAGGTTCGGATGAAGAAATTGCCAAATTCTGTGAAGTGAATTTTGGTGTGAGCTTCCCCCTGATGCAAAAAAGCGTGGTGATCAGGTCGCCGGATCAAAATAATATTTTTCAATGGCTTACAGATTCTGCAAAAAATGGATGGAACACGAAAACGCCTACCTGGAATTTTTGTAAATACCTGGTAAATGAAGAGGGGATCCTGACCAACTATTTCGGATCCTCTATTTCACCATTGAGCAAGGACGTGAAGAAAGCAATCAATAAATAATACGACCATGACTTACAACGACATTATCGGAACGATCGGAGTCGGCCTGATCCTCCTGGCTTATTTCCTGAACACGGAAAAATTGATAATCGTCAATGGAAAATTATTTTATGTATTGAATATTATCGGCGCAGCCCTGGCCTGTTATGCTTCCCTGCTGATCGAATACTGGCCGTTCGTGATCCTGGAAGGAACCTGGACCCTGGTGTCGATCTATGGATTGATGAGGACGATGAAGATCAGGATGACTTAGGGTCAGATAGCGCACTTCTCATGATAATTGACTAATTCAATTACCGTTTTTTCAAACTGGAACCCACGATAGGTTGAAACGATATCATCCAGCACGTCATCTATTTCTTCCACGGTTTTCAATATCACTAATTTATTCCGGTATTCTTTGATATTCGGCAGCCCTTTTAAATAATTGGCATAATGGCGGCGCATTTCATTGATGCCCACAACCGGGTTTTTCCATTCCACGCTTTTGTGCAAATGCTTACGTACAACCTGTACCCGTTCTTCAATGGTCGGAGCCGGCAGGTGTTCGCCGGTCCTTACAAAATGTTTTATCTCGTTAAATATCCAGGGATAGCCGATCGCGGCACGCCCGATCATGATGCCATCCACGCCATACCGGTTTTTATATTCCAGCGCTTTCTCCGGGGAATCAATGTCACCGTTCCCAAATATGGGAATCCGGATACGGGGATTCTCTTTTACTTTTCCGATCAGTGTCCAGTCTGCTTCCCCTTTATACATCTGTGTACGGGTACGACCATGAACAGCCAGCGCCTGTATGCCGACATCCTGCAAACGTTCCGCAACTTCTTCAATATTCTTTGTGGCATCATCCCAGCCCAATCTTGTTTTTACAGTTACCGGCAGGGAAGTGGATCTTACAACCGCTGATGTTAAGCGAACCATCAGGTCAATATCTTTTAGTACGCCGGCGCCGGCTCCTCTTAACGCTACTTTTTTTACCGGGCAGCCGAAGTTAATATCCAGGATATCGGGGTTGGTTACTTCAACAATTTTCGCAGCCAGGGACAAACTTTCTTCATCGCCGCCGAATATTTGTATGCCAACAGGCTTTTCATATTCAAATATGTCAAGCTTATGCCTGCTTTTGATAGCATCCCTGATCAATCCTTCAGATGAAATGAATTCGGTGTACATGAGGTCGGCGCCATTGTCCTTGCATACGGCACGAAAGGGCGGATCGCTGACATCCTCCATGGGGGCGAGGAGCAGCGGAAAATCAGGAAGCGATATGTTGCCGATCTTTACCATTTCTATGAAAAGGTGGTTATTTTTGTCAAAGCCGTTCTTTTATAAAACATTCAGTGGCAATGGTTTTTAGCGATAATACCGGCCATTGAAGCTTGCAAATTTACATCTTAATCAGCGAATGCATGATTGACCAGGAAGAAAAAGGAATGTCTTATAGTGCGGGATTCTTTATCCTCATCGGATTTACGGTTGCAGCATTAATATTCGCTAGTTTCCTTTCCATTCCCATATGGGAAAAAATGACAGGACTTCCCATTTCAAAACTTAAAATTGGAATGACAGATCCTGCAAACAGTAATGCAGTAAAGGTTATCCAATCTGTCAATACGATTATTGGATTTCTACTGCCTGCATTGATTGTTGCCTCGCTTCTCAATAGAAAACCAACAAAATTATTGGGATTCCGGGGTAATATTTCCTGGAAACAAGTAAGCCTGGTTTTTGGAATTATGGTGATCGCGCTTTTTGTTTCGGCATCGCTTTCCTGGTTGAATGAAAAAATCCCCATTTCGGAGTCCTGGAAAACATATTTTATAGGTCTTGAAGAAGAATATAAAAGAATACTCGTGGCTATTATGAACCTGGATAGCCCGGGAGATTTTATATTAGCGCTTTTCATCATGGCATTTGTCCCGGCATTTTGTGAAGAAGCACTTTTCCGGGGCGGGCTTCAGAATTTCATGGTGAGATCGACAAAAAGAACATGGTTATCTATTATAACGGTCAGTATTATTTTCAGCCTTGCCCATCAATCTTACTATGGATTTCTTTCGCGGTTTTTCCTCGGGGTTACTTTAGGCGCTATTTATCAATACACGGGCAGGATCTGGCTTTCCATAACCGGGCATTTCCTGAACAATGCAATAGCCTTAACATTTATCTATGTTAGCCGCTTGAATGGACAAACGATGTCTGACGCCGTGGATGAAAAAACTTCTAGTTATTTGTTCATTGTTTTATTGCCGCTGGTTTTCGTCTTACTTAGCTGGTTAAAAAATATTTCAAATGGAAAGAACGACAGAAATAATAGCCCAGTAATCCCCGCAAACGGGCTGAATACAACATCCAACCACTAGCTCACCTATGGCATTTGACAAAAAGATATTTGAAACAAGGGCTTCGACCGCTATTGTGTTTGTGATCGTCATGGCACTTGGATTACTGCTTAACCGGTGGAGTTTTTTTATTCTCTTTTCAGTGATCCATTTTGGATGCTGGATGGAATACCAGCGGCTGGTAGGACTCATCGATAAGGAATACCAGCAGATCAGCCCCTTTCACAAGTATGGTGTGATGATAGCCGGCTGGTGTATCATGCTATGGTTCACGAATGATGGTTTCAATATTTTCGGATTAAGACTTCACGAATTAGGATGGTGGATCGGTCTTCTCTTCATTTTTGTATTACCCATCATGGAATTAATGCTCGCCAAAACTGTCCGGCTAAAAAATATTGGACATTCAGCATTCGGGCTTGTATATATTTCTCTTAGCCTGGGCCTACTGACTGGTCTTTATGGCATGGGCATTTATATATATGATCGTACTGACAGTCCCAATTTTGCCACGCGTTGGTCAATGCATCTGGTGATCATCGGGGCTCTCTGGATCAACGATACCATGGCATACATCATTGGGTCTTTAATTGGAAAGCATCCACTGTCAGGCATTTCCCCCAAAAAAACCTGGGAAGGAACAGTGGGCGGACTTGTCCTCACTATTGCAATTGCAGGATTCATTGCTTATTTATTAGAGGTGGATATAGTCAGGTTTATGACCATTGCAGGGATTGCTGGAGTTGCCGGAACTTTCGGAGACCTGCTTGAATCAAAGATCAAGCGATTAGCAGATGTAAAAGATAGCGGGACCATGATGCCGGGACATGGAGGCTTTCTGGATCGTTTTGATTCGATGTTGGTGGCTATACCATTTGTTTGGCTCTACTTGATCATTACCACCTAGCTCTGCAGGGCCCCCCGCGGGACCAGACTCATTTCATTATATTTGTCGACCAACGACTGCCAGATGACCATTCACAAGGAGGGATATAAAATCATTGCCATCAGCACCATTTTTTTCGGGATCATTAATATCCTGTCATTTTACCTGATGAGCTTTGGTGCACCTGCCATCACCTGGACCATTTTTATCCTGAGCTTTATCCTCCTGATGCTGATCATATCCTTTTTCCGGGTTCCGAAAAGAAAGCTCACGATCAACGAAGAGGCGATCATAGCGCCGGCAGACGGAAAAATAGTAGCCATAGAAGAAATACAGGCAGATGAATATTTTACCGACCGGAGAATACAGGTCTCCATTTTCATGAGTCCATTGAATGTGCATCTTAACCGCAACCCGGTCGGCGGAGAAGTAGTGTACAGCCAGCATCATGATGGGAAATACCTGGTTGCCTGGCATCCCAAATCATCTATGGAAAATGAACGTCACTGTGTTGTTTACCGGAAAGATGGAAAAGAAATTCTTGTCAAGCAGATCGCTGGGGCATTGGCGAAGAGGATCAAAAATTACCTGCATACTGGTCAAAAAGCAGAACAGTCCGCAGAGATGGGTTTTATCAGGTTTGGATCAAGAGTAGACCTGGTCTTACCACTCGATGCAAGAATACATGCGAAGATCGGGGACCATACAAAAGGAGGCGTTACTGTAGTTGGAAGCTGGTAATACAAATGCTAAATGTTAGATGCTAAATTTTAAATAAAAGGCACGGAACACTCAAAATATTCGTTCCAGTTCTTTTAATGAATAAACAGTATAAGTAGGGTTGATTGCTGGCTTGATATTTAAATGATTGATAAATACCTGGTCGAGACCTGCATTCATCGCACCCTGGATATCTACTTCAATACTATCCCCGATCATAATGCTGTTCGATGTGGTTGCCCCTGTCAGGTTCATCGCGTATTCAAAGATCCCCTTATCAGGTTTGAGGCTGTTAGATCCTTCTGAGGTGATGACTTCGGAGAAAAAAACATCCAGGCCGGAATACCTGAGTTTACTATGCTGGGTTTTTTCAAAACCATTGGTGACCAGGTGGAGGAGGTATTCTTTCGTTTTTAAATATTGCAGGATCTCTTTCGTATGAGGGAAGAGGATCGTACGCGTAGGGAGTAGTTCAAGAAACCGGGTACTCATCTCGGCAGCCAATACATCATCCGCGATCTTGAAATCCAGCAGCGCCAACCTCATTCGCTTGACCCGCAATTCTTCCTGCCGGATCAATCCATTCCGATACCTTTCCCAAAGCTTTTCATTGTGCGCGAGATAGTTTTTATGAAAAAGCTCGAAATCATCAATCCCTCTTTTCTCCAGCCCCAGATCTGTATATAAAGTAGCCAGTGTGGCCCTTGCATTGGCTTCAAAATCCCAGAGGGTATGATCCAGGTCAAAAAACAAGTGCTTTTATTTGCCGGGATTAATTTTGCGGTCCATGGTTATGTTTGCAAATTACAGAACAAAGTCATAGTTATGAACGTCGTTGTCACCGGTGCGTCAAGAGGCATTGGCAAAGCCATTGCAGGGGAGTTTGCCAGCCAGGGGCACAACCTGTTTCTCAATAGTATGACCGCTACCAGCCTCTATACAGCCATGGAAGAGCTGGTAACAGCATTCCCATCAGTAAGTATCAAGGCAAAGCCATTTGATCTCTCAAAGAAAGAGGAAGCGATCGCATTCGGAAAATGGGTGCTGGAACAGCAAGTACCTGTCGATATTCTTGTTAATAATGCAGGTTTGTTCGAACCGGGAAGTGTACACAATGAACCTGATGGATTGCTGGAAAGCCAGGTCAGCACAAATCTTTACAGCGCCTATCACCTCACCAGAACCCTGCTGCCATCAATGATGAAACGGAAGCAAGGTCATGTATTCAATATTTGTTCCGTGGCTTCACTGGCAGCCTATGACAACGGCGGCGCATACAGTATCAGCAAGACGGCGCTCTATGGATTCAGCAAGAATCTAAGGGAAGAAATGAAAGTGCATGGAATAAAAGTAACAACAGTGATTGCCGGTGCTGTAAAAACAGATTCCTGGGGGAACTTTGATAATTCCACCCACCGGATCATGGAAACCGAGGATATTGCGAAACTAGTTTACGCATCCTCACAGCTTTCGCCAGGTGCCTGTGTTGAAGAAATTTTAATACGTCCGCTGGAGGGGGACTTGTAAGAAGTACGAGCTAAGAAGTACGAATTACGTTTGACCTGTTATGGTTTGGAATGCGTACTTCGTAGTTTACTTCAAGATTCAGAGTATTTATAGCCAACACCTCGTACCGAATGAAAGTAGCGTGGATTCCGCGTGTCTTCTTCAAAGTATTTCCTGAAGTTGAGGATGAAATTATCGATCGTTCGGGTAGTAGGATATACATTATAACCCCAGACCGCCTGCAGGATCTTTTCACGCGGTACTACTTCGTTCTTGTTTTCAATTAAAAGTTTCAGCAGCATCGTTTCCTTCTTGCTCAGTTGTATCTTTTCCCCGCTGCCTTTCGTAGCTTCCTGTGCCTTAAAGTCGATACTATTGGTTCCGAAACTGTAATTATTGCCAATGGTTTCCCGGTCCTGCAGTTTTTTATTTTTTTCAATTAATTTCTGTACCCGCAACAACAATTCTTCCAGGTTAAAGGGTTTGCTCAGGTAATCATCTGCACCTTTTTTAAGTCCCAATACCCTGTCAGCACTGCTGTTCCGGGCACTCAGCATCAAAATGGGGACTTCGTTGTTATTTAAACGAATGGTCTCGGTAACATTGATCCCATCCATTTCAGGCAGCATGACATCCAGAATGATCAGGTCGAAATATTCGAGCTGCAATGCTTTCAGGGCAGCCGCTCCATCAAAGGAGGAAGTAATTTCATATCCTTCCAGTTCCAGGTTCAGTTTTAACGCTTCGTGCAGGTTCTCTTCGTCTTCCACCAACAGGATGGATGGCTTTTTCACATCGCTCATATGCTTCAGGTATGAATGGTAACTGTAAAATTACTTCCGCGGGGGTTATTGTTTGTCACCGAAATGTCGGCCTTATGATCCTGTGCTATTTTCCTGCAGAGGTAGAGGCCCAGCCCGGTTCCTTGCGTTTTACGTGTGTTTTCATTCCCGATCCGGTAGAATTTATCAAACACCTTTTTCTTTTCTTCATCGGGTATACCCGGACCTTCATCCATGATCTGGAGAACAACAACACCCTTTTCTTTGTGCAAGGTAGCTGTCACCGGGTTATCTCTCGGGGAATATTTCGCAGCATTCTCCAGCAGGTTATTGATCAGCATCTGTAACAATAAAGCGTCTCCTTTTACTTCCGCGTCGGGTTCTATTTTTTCATTAAATACCCGGTCGGTGTGACGATTGCGAAATTCCTGGAGACAATCTTTGAGCAGGTCGGAGAGGTTCAGGTCTTCCTTGGAAGATTTATAACCCCTTCCTTCCATTTCCGATGCCACCAGGATATTATTGGTAAGAAAATCCAGCCGGGATGTTTCCTGCAACGTCATGCGGATCAGTTTTTTTTGCCTGGCCGCATCGAGTGCATATTTCTGTATCGTTTCCAGGTTCAGTTTGGCAACAGAGATCGGGGTCTTCAATTCATGGGTGACGGCCATCATGAAATTCTGTTGTTGCTGTTGCATGATCAGTTGTTGTCTCACATAGCGGAAAACAACGGCGGCGCCGATCATGATCAGTAAAAAGAACAGGCCGCCTTCTCCCAGGTATTTTGCTTTGTTACGGTGATGTTCTTTGATGATTATATCGTATGCCTGCTCGTATTTCACTGTATGAGCGGTGAAAGCCGGGTCCGACTGAAGTTTACTGATCTCCAGGTCGCGCATTTTGTTGTTCTGTGCATTCAGTGAAATGAACCACCATACGAGTGCCGCTACGATATAAACCAGCAGGGTCCAGTAGATAATGGTAGTGCGGCGAAATCTTTTCCGGCTGGAATCGGCCATAGCAGGCAGCGTGTTTATTGTTTTTTTTCTAAGCGCAACCCGACATTCAGCACATGTTCCAGGGGCTCCTCTCTCATGATCTGTTCGACCTTGAACGTATAAGTGCCGGATTGCAGGGTTTGTGGTTCACCTAATGGAATGCGGTGTTCATATATATCATCCATTCCGCTTCCCAGCCATCCATCGGCATTGGCCAGGGCAAGGGAGGGGAGCTTGATCTTTTGCAGGGAATCTTTTCCGGGGGGCTGCAAATAGAGATTTACATAGATATTATTGTAACTATATTTCTCATTATGCCTCAGAACCAGGTAAACCTGGTAACGGGATATGGTATCCTTGATCGTAAATGAAAAAGAAGGCTGATAACTGCTTTTCCAGGCGTGACCCGGGATAGAAACGGATTTTTCATACAAGTCGATGGACCGGCAGGAAAGAATTAAGGAAATTAAAATGAAAACGTAAAAATTAGAAAGCACCCTCATGATGCAAAGATAAGTTAGGGATTAGAGATGGGTGCAGAGGGCTTGGGCCTAAAGTACATTGAGGATTTGTTCTTTCGCTTTTTCCAGTTCGTCTTTCATCAGCACCACGCATTTCTGGATAGTCGAGTCATAGGCTTTTGAACCCGTGGTATTGATCTCGCGGCCGATCTCCTGCAGGATAAAGGAAAGTTTTTTCCCTTTCGATTCTTCCGCTTCATCAAGCAGGTTGATAAAATACTCGCAATGATTTTTCAGCCGCACCTGTTCTTCCGTGATGTCGATCTTTTCAATATAAAAGATCAGTTCCTGTTCCAGCCTGTTCGTATCATAATTCTCTTTGCCTACTTTTTCTTCCAATAAACGGATCAATCCTTCCCGGATCTTATTTTGGCGGAGGGGCTCCATTTTAATGACCTCCTGTTGCTGGGCCAGGATGTTCCGGATCCGGAGCCGGAGTTCTGTTTCCATGGCGGCCCCTTCGGAGAGCCTGTGTTTATTGAGATTGCCGATTGCTTTCTCCACAATCTTCTGAAAATCATTCCACTCCTTATCGGAAAGGGTATCGCTGCTGGGGGTGATCACCTCGGGAAGCTTGACCAGGGTACTCAGGATATGAGAGGGGTCCAGGTTGAGTTCTTTCGATAATTCAGCCAGCGGTTTGTAATAAGCTTTGGCCAGGTTTGTATTAATGGTAACGGGCTTTGCGCTACCCGTTTCTTTTAGACTTACGGAGCAATCCACGCTTCCCCTCAACAACTTTTCGGAAAGTAACCGGCGTATGTCAAATTCAAAGGGTTTTAAAATGGCCGGCATTTTCAATTGAAGCTCGAATTGTTTTCCGTTCAATGATTTAATATCGACCAGGAAAGTTTTATCACCAACATGTTCTTCTGCACGTCCAAATCCAGTCATTGATTTCAGCATACTAATTTTTTAAATGAATGCGTAAAGGTATCTGAATTATCGGACTTGCCTTTTTGCGATGAACGTGTGATGGCACAGGAAGATGCAATACCTGCAATAAAAAATCCTCCCGACCAAGTCGGGAGGATCATCTATATGGATGGGTTAGTAAGTACGGGAAATAAATTTCCCTACGCAATATTAGAAATAATTTTTATTAAACAAAAAGTTTTTTCAATGTTTTTTATTAACATTTCAAATCCCGTTGTGGATAAGCAAGCGTTAAACAGTCCTAGTTCAGCGCTTGCTACCTTTGCAAAAACATACATTATGCGTTTTGAAAAACCTGTTCCGGTGATGACGATCGCTGAATTGATCGGTGCTGAATTGATTGGAAATAAAAATGGAATAGCAGTTGGCATCAATGAAATTCATAAAGTTGAACCAGGAGACCTGGCTTTTGTTGATCATCCGAAATATTATGCTGCCTGTATTCATTCAGCAGCGAGTTTTATCATCATCAATAAAAAAGCGGAAGTCCCGGAAGGAAAAGCACTCCTGGTCGTTGCCGATCCATTTGAAGCCTATCAACAGATCGTGAATCATTACCGGCCCTTCCAGCCTTCTATGAAAATGATCAGTGATACAGCAAAAATTGGTAAGGGTACGGTGATCATGCCCCATGTTTATCTCGGCAATCAGGTAGTGATCGGTGACAATTGCATCATTTACCCGCAGGTCAGCATCATGGATCATTGTTACATCGGCAATAACGTGATCATTCAATCCGGAACCGTCATCGGTAGCGATGCCTTCTATTATAATAAGCGTACAAACCGCGATATCCACTATAAAAGAATGACAAGCTGCGGCCGCGTACTGATCGGCGATTCCGTGGAGATCGGGGCAGGTTGTACGATCGACAGGGGGGTGACGCATGATACCCTGATCGGTGAAGGCAGCAAGATCGATAACCTTGTTCATATTGGTCATGATACCGTAGTGGGTAAGAATTGCCTGATCGCTGCACAGGTTGGAATTGCGGGAGTTTGCACATTGGAAGATAATGTGATACTCTGGGGCCAGGTTGGTCTCAATAAGACACTTACAATCGGCAAAGATGCGGTGGTATTGGCACAGAGCGGAGTTCCGGGATCTGTTGAAGGAGGTAAATCCTATTTCGGATCACCGGCGGTGGAAGCAAAAGAAAGAATGAAACAACTCGTTTGGATAAGACGCATTCCCGAACTATGGGAAAAAGTGATGGGGAACGCTAATGGACGCTAATAATCGAAAGGTAAAAAGTCAGCCAGGTTTTTCCAACTCCAGTAACCCTGGTTCAGCCAGTCCTTCGGGTCATAATAATATCCATTTTCCTTAATGATGATCGCATCTTTCATGTCGATATAAGAGATCTGGGTACCGACATTTTTGGGTAAGCCGAATTTCTTTATATACTCCGTTTCCGGCCTTTTCTTTATATAACTGATGCTGAATTTCCGGGGATACCAGATCTCCACTTCCCCGGTGCTGTCCAGCACACCATAATATATGGTATCGTAGGGGTCTTTCACTTTGTTGAACTTATTGGGATTATCCTCATCCAGCAAGCTGATCTCAAAACCGTCTTCTGTAAGTGTACTGTCATAATAACTGCGCATGAATTGCAGTTTAGAGCCCAGGTAAGTCTTTTTCCGGTTATCAGTCCATTTCTTTCTCAGGCTGTCCGGCCCCTCCATATCCGAAAAAAGGCAATAGCCCCTGTAAGTAGTGATATCCGTATTATAATAATAAACAAAGGAATCCAGTTCATAACGAAGGTGATAACCCAGGGCCTGGTTATCGATCAGGATCGGCTCCGCGGCCAGTACTTTCAGTTTATTGCTTCGTTTATAATAATAGAATTTTAAAACATCGTGATTCAGCAAGCTGGTTTTTGCGGCATTGGGCGTCGCCCCGATAAAATTTTTGATAAAAAAGTCTCCATATTTATCCCAGCCATCTGCCACTTCATTCGTGCTCCGGATGATCACTTCTTCCATGCTTTTTTCTGCTTTCACAAGCTGTATCTCGAGTTTATTACTTTCAGCTCCGCTGATACGTACATTCTCTGTGCGATAGCCGGTAAAACTGATGATCAATTCGTAACCACCGGATTTAAGTTCCAATGAGAACTCACCTTGTTTGTTGGTGGCTGTGCCCAGTGAAGTATTGTGACAATATACAGAAGCGCCCACCAATGGCTCGCGCGTGGCGGAATCCATGACGATGCCTGAAACGGTGACCTGGGCAGATGTTTTCAGGGAGCAAAGAACCGAAATGATTAAAAAGAATCGAATCAATGATCTTTTCATAGCTTCAAATTGATCCCATTAAAGATACAGCCCCGGCTTTGAAGGTTGCAACGTATTTGTACTCCGATATCCCCGGCCTGAAGGCCGGGGCAAATAAAATTTTCTTAAAATATTAAATTGCCCCAGCCTAAAGGCTGGGGAATAAATTGAGTAAACTACTTCGGGTTTTTAACCCCGGAAATATCATCCATATATTTCCTGCAGGCATCTTCAATTGTTTTCTCCAGGGGAGTAAAAGAAAAGCCAGGCAGGGCTTTTAGTAATTTTTCATTTTGAAAATAAGTTTTACTCTGGGCTACCCGCGCGCTTTCCCTGGTTAGCAACGGTACTTTCCCGGTAAATAATGATTTCAATTTTTCCAAACGCCATGCCAGCCCTACCAGGAATGGGGTCGTTTGCCACTTAGGCCTTTTTTTTCCAAAACCATCAGCGATCGTTTCCATGAGTTTCCGGAAAGTCCAGTTATCTCCATTGATAACGAATCGTTGCTCGCTGATATTACTTTCCAGGAGCAAGACAGTGGCCCTGGCTACATCTTCTACATCCACGAAACCATTGATACCCGGACTATACCAGCGATATTCATTATATATGTTCCTGAAAATGGCAGAACTGCCCGTGCTCCAGTCGCCATACCCGAGGATCGTACTTGGATTCAGGATCACTGCGTTGATTCCTTCTCCAATACCACGCCATACTTCCAGTTCGGCTTTGTGTTTACTGATGGCGTAATGCGTATTGATCTTATTTTCTTCCCATTTTTTTTCTTCATCGACCGTTCCGCCTCCCGGTAACCGGCCCAATGCGGCTACTGAACTAATATGGACCAGGCGGGGAACTTTTTTTTCAAGAGCCATGTTCACCACGTTGGCAGTCCCGTCTACATTTATTTTATACATTTCCTTTCGCTTATTTTTCACGAAGGAAACGATCGCCGCTGCATGAATCACCGCATCTATGCCTTCCATGGCTTCCTGCAAGCCCACAACATCCAAAACATCCCCATCGATCCATTGAACGGATGCCATAATGGTGGAAGGAATATAGAAAGGGATCTTCTTGCTACGCCGGAGTGCTTTAACGGTATATCCTTTTTCTACCAGGGCTTTTATGATATAGGAGCCAAGAAAACCGGTGCCCCCGGTGACCAGGATCGTTTTATCAGTGCCCATATTCATAATACCCCTTGTTTGTTTTTCGTCCCCATTCTCCTTTGTCAACTTTTTCTTTCTGGATATAAGAAGGTTTGAGCCTGGCAGGTTGCTGCAACTGTTCGTATACAGAACAACTCACGGCATAGTTCACGTCGTTGCCAATCAGGTCCATGAGTTTGAAGGGCCCTAATTTAAACCCGCCCGATTCCAGCAGGCGATCAATGGTTTCAATACTGAGTTTTTTTTCTTCCAGCAGGCGCAATGATTCAATATAGTAAGGCCTCGCTACACGATTCACAATGAACCCTGGAGAATCCTTACACATCACTGCCGTTTTTCCCATCTGGCCAGCCAACTCCACCATCATCTTCTTTGTTTTTTCATCTGTAAAAGAAGTGTACACGATTTCGACCAGTTTCATCACCGGGGCCGGGTTAAAAAAATGCATGCCGATGAATCTTCCGGGGTTCTTCACCTGGCGGGCGAGTTGCGTTACAGACAAGGAAGAAGTATTGGTTGCAAAAACAGATTCACTGTGATTGATCTCAGCTAATTGATTAAATAAACCCACCTTAACAGCAGGATCTTCCACGATCGCTTCTATAAAAACATCTGCCAGGCAGGTTTGCAGGTCGCTGGTAAACCGCATACGGTTCAGGATCCCGGTCTTTTCCTCACCACTGATCTTTTTCTTTTCCACTAATAAAGAAAGTTGCTGAGCGATCCGCTCAGATGCCTTCTGTAATGCAGCGGCATCCAGGTCATATAACAAAGTAAAAAAACCGGATTGCGCGGCTACCTGCGCGATCCCGCTGCCCATTGTACCTGCACCACAAACACAGATCGTTTGAATTTCCAACATAGAATTTTTTGTTATGCAAAGCTAAAATATACCTTTTAGGATGGTTCTTTAAATAGTATCTTTAAAAAAACTGCTTCTTGAAAAAGGAATTCAGGATCATTACCCTTGCCCTTCTTCTTTATATGCCGTCCGGGGCACAAACTTTCGACTGGTGGAAAAACCTGGTGAACTGGGATGGATCGACTTACTGGTTGACCTATATGACTACAAGTCCGAAATTTTATGGACCCAATGCGCTGAGTATTCCTTTTATTAATAATGGGATCATAGATACCGCGAATTATCTTTCTGCTACGGCCAGTTTTCATTTTTCAAAAGGAGACAAGACACAAAACATGACCCTGTATGGAAATTACAGTCCGAAAAACAGCCGTATATCGATCGATGCACAATGGGTGGCACATGAATGGTTCCAGGTAACGCATGCAACAAAAGAAGAGAGAAAGGTCTATTACCAGGGGTATTATACAAAATCCACGGTGGGGGACGTGATCGCCAATACCACGATCCGGCTTTTTGATAAATGGAGAAAACATATACAGCTTGCCTTTCGATTGGGCATCCGGATGCCTTCGGGTGGCGGACAATCAGCGGCCCGCTATGCTGATGTGACAGCTTACTGGCTTGATTTCGGTGGCGCCATTTTGTTTCGCAATCCCGAATGGAAATGGATCAACATGTTTGGATATTATATATGGCAGGTGAACGCAGAGAGTTATGGACAGGATGATGCCATGATGTATGCTACGGGTCTTCAATGGGATCACAAAGGCATGCGTATCCAGGGTTATCTCTCGGGCTATGATGGGTATAAGGAAAATGGAGATGCGCCACTCGTAGTGAGATTGAATCTTGAAAAAAAGAAGAAAAACTGCGTTTACCTTTTCCGTTTACAGAAAGGATTACATGACTATAAATATTTTACCATCGAAACGGGCGCCAAATTTATCCTTGGGAAATAATCAGGAATTTATCTTCTTCTTTCCTTATCTTGAACGATAAATCGATCAACAATGGAGTCAAGACCACAAACTGTTGTGACAGCACCACCCCCTTCCAGGGGCATGTTCGGAACGGGAATTCCTTCTTCCGTAGCTTTTGCCGTAGGGGTATTATTATTTTTTCTTCCGTTTTCGGAAATTAAATGTTCGGGGAAAACCCTGATGAAAAAAACCGGGCTGGAAGCGGCTATGAATAAAGATTATAAAGCAGCTGCTACAGGTGACCTTTTTAATAAAAACAAAGTTGGAGAAGAAGCCTCTAAAACAACAGCAGAACCGAAAAAAAATACCCAGTATTATGCGATCGGAGCAATGGCTTTGGGCGTGATCGGTTTGTTATTATCATTTATGAAAGGAAGATCCTCTTCCCTCGGCGGAATGGTAATGGGTGTATTGGCGGCGGGGGCGTCCATCATGCTGATGTTAGAGATGAAAAGCGCATTTAATGAATGGCAATCTTTGCAGGTGCCCAAAAAAGCCCAGGAGGGAACTGATTTTCTTGGGTTGGATAAGATGACCCAGGGACTTGATAATAATATGGCGATGTCTATAAGTTTTACCCCATGGTTCTATGTGGCCATCGTGGCCTTCCTTGCGGCCGCTGTTTTCAGTTATATGCGAAAAAGACCCAGTACATAATAGATCATTCATGTTGGGTTCATGGTATGTGATTGAATGGTATTTTTTTAATTGTTCATCTTCAATAAATCCTTCATCATGGACAAAAAAACGTTGACCATCCTATTAGGCACGGCTTTGATCGCCGGATTTTTCCTTCCTTTCTTCAAAGGGGGTGGGAGCGGGTTCGATGCAGTATTTGGACCCCTCGCCGCGAAAAGCGCAGAAAAATATATCTGGCTGCTGATCCCCATTTCCGGCATAGTCCTTTTGTTAGGAGCCATCAACCGGGGAAATTATTTTATGGGAAGAGGTCTCTGGGCCTGGCTTCCCCTGATGACACTCATTTTTATTGTGGTTAGAATATTTATGACCACTAAGCCACAGATGGTGGACCTGTTCAAAGCATTTGGAGCCGGTTTCTGGATTTGCCTGGTAGCTGCATTGGTCCTGGCTTTCGCCGATCCCAAAAGATAAAGTTCAAATAGTAGCTGTAAACTGGCTGAGAAAACGAATATCGTTTTCGGAGAAGAGACGTATATCGTTGATCCCGTATTTCAGCATGGCGGGCCTTTCAATTCCCATTCCAAATGCAAAGCCAGTATATTTTTCCGGATCGATCTTGCAATTCTGTAACACGTTGGGATGGACCATCCCACAGCCGAGGATCTCGACCCAGCCGGTTTTTTTACAAACAGCGCAACCACTGCCCCCACATATAAAACAACTCACATCCATTTCAGCACTGGGTTCTGTAAAGGGAAAATAGGAGGGCCGGAAACGAACTTTTACATCCTTCCCATACATTTCGCGGACAAAAAAGTAAAGGGTTTGTTTCAGGTCGGCAAAGGAAACATTTTCATCTATGTAAAGCCCTTCCACCTGGTGAAAAAAACAATGGCTTCTCGCGCTGATCGTTTCATTACGGTAAACCCTCCCCGGGCAGATCACGCGTATCGGCAACTTTCCTTTTTCCATTTCCCTGATCTGTACATTACTGGTATGTGTCCTTAATAACCAGTCGGGATTAGTTTGTACATAAAAAGTATCCTGCATGTCCCTTGCCGGGTGATGCCTGGGAAGATTAAGTGCCGTGAAATTGTGCCAGTCATCTTCGATCTCTGGTCCTTCAGCGATGGCGAAACCCAATCGTTGAAAGATGGCGTTGACACGATTCTTCATCAGGGTTATAGGATGACGGCTTCCCAATGGGACCGGGTCTCCCGGCAAACTCCAATCTATATCACCGGCTGCCGGGCTACTACCGGTATGGGTGGATCTGATCTGTTCAAGTTTTTCTTCTGCCAGTGACTTCAGGTCGTTGAGGACCTGTCCGAATTCTTTTTTCTGCCCGGGAGAAACAGATTTCATAGCAGCCATCAGTCCTTTGATGATTCCTTTGGTGCCCAGCCACCTGATCCTGAATTCTTCCGCAGCATTATCATCTGTTCCTGTAAAGGCCTGGATCTCCTTTTTATGAACACTGATCTCCGCTAATAATTTCTCCATTCGTCAAAGATAGAACGATGAAAACTTGGTATAAAATGAATTTTAATTTTCCGGGAGCTGTTTTTC
>DATINK010000444.1:0-3695 GCA_035474355.1 Chitinophagaceae bacterium
AGAGGTACATATTGTTGTTCAGCACATCATTATTCCTGGACAAGCCCTCTTTTTTATCGATTGGGATCCCGGTAAAATCTGTGATCTTGTAAGCCCCACTGAATGCACCGTGAATGGCGACATTTTTATTGTTGACGGCACGGCCGGGCGGGACGGTATTGATCCGGATATGTTTTCCGAGCATCCCTTTCAATGCGATCTCCAGTTTCTTAAGCAGTTCTTCGAAATAAAAAGCGCGGCCGCTCAGCATCACCACTTTGATCCGCTTACGAATATCTTTTGTCATCACATCTTTGATACTGGCAAGAATGCAATGCACGATACAATCAGCAGCTTTGTGGATCAGGCCGGTCACTTCATCATCCCAGCGGATATTCCTGTCTTTCAGGATCGCACCGGCATATTGAAGCAGTGTGGATTGATCCTTATGTAAATTCCCGATCGTTCTTTCCGTGCTTTGCGAACGCTCGGCAACCAATGCAAATTCCTGGATACCTATCGGCTGTAGCTGGCTGAATTTTTTCTTCTGGTCTTCCATCAATTGAATAAAATTCAATACATCCGCCGTCAGGTTCTGATCCAGCATGTGGCGGCGGATAAAATCCCTCACCGATAATTCATTATTTCCCGCCATGGCTTTCAGTACGATGGTCAGGAAGTCTTCTGTAAATCCATATAAAAGCACATTTCCCGCCCCGGCGAAACCAGTACGGAAAAAGCTGGAATAATTTTCATTCTCATCCGCCAGCACCATCGAAATATCCGTGGTTCCTTTCCCACAGTCAATGGCCAATGCAATATCTCCATTCGATAACCTTACATCTGAAGAATGCGTTTGCTGGTAGCCCATAAAGGCGGCGTCACTTTCTGAGATCGTCTCATACTCTATATACAATTCACCATTCCCGATCCGAAGTGAGTTGAGTAAGCTTCCCGTCCTGGACCTGAGTTCATTCACCAGTTCAAATACGTCGTGCTGCGTATATATATTCGGCACCAGCAGTGTTACGATCATACCCCCATGACGAAAATCAGGCTTGGTACTGATCATCAGCCTCAGCAACCTGAGCAGTACAGCGCTGATCAATTCTTTTTTATGAGAGCGGATACTATAATCCTCGGTGGATTGATCACAATTCAACTGTATGCTTTTTTCAATGCCCAATTTCAGGTTGGGAATGATCTCATAGTTCTCCGGGAAGCTGAGCTGGGTGGCGGCAACTTCGTTTCTCCGGATATACATCCGGATCTCGTCATTGGCCAGGTCATCTGTAAAATTGAAAGGGAAGTTTTCCCTTTGCTGCCGGCTGATCTTTTTCTTTACCGCGTAAAATGACCTGTATAATAAATGCTGACCGTCTTCATGGTTCAGGAATTCTTCTCTCTTCCATCCTCTTGACCGGTCGGCCATATTCAACTGGCTGGTAATATTTTCAAGTATGTCATAAGGAAGGATGGCTGCCTGCGGGGCACAGTTCTTATACCCGATCTGGCTGGCTTCACTTCCAAAATCAATTACTACCCGCTGGCAATCCCGGGAGCGTACGATCGTAAAAAAGAATTCTCCCGAATAAGTTTCTTCTTCCTGGTGGATCAATTTGACCTTGATGCTGAATGCAGCCTGTTCTACATTATATAAATAGCATCCAAGAGATACTCTTTTTTGGTCGGGTGAATATCCCAGCCTGATCCCGGTTTCTTTATCTTCAAAAGGTTCAACAGTAAATGCAGTACTTTTCCGGATCTGTAATTCAAAGTCGTTACCGGTTTTTACAAGAGAAATATGACATTCCCGCAGGGGTATATCCTGGCGGTTTTCAGAAGGCGCCATCTGGTTGAGCACAACTTTGGAAGGGTCTTCGATCGTCAGGATGGGCGCAAAGACCCGGTCCTCTGCATAGACCACAAAATTGAAATCCCCCGGAAGGTTCTTTATTCCATTCCCATTAAAAAATTCCGGATTATGGAATCCATTAATTGGGCGACGCAGGTCATCCTGTTCTAATCTAGCTACAAAATAGCGATCACTGCGTATCAAAAGAGGAAGATAATAAAGCGCCATGCTGATTATTGATTATTTATTATTAATTATTAAAGCCCTACTCGCCACTAGCCACTCGCTATTCCCTGCAAAACCACCGATCGTTATTGTTACCATAATTACTTTGTTTATCGGCGGAGTAACAAAAATTAAATGCTTTACCGGTTATAGATTGAAACAAAACCGTGAGACTATCGCCCCGGTAACTTCCTTTTACTTTTCTTTTCATGGCGGCAGCATAACTGATATTGTTCAGGTGGAATGTATCTTCTTTATTCACTTCATGGTTCTTCCAGCAAACCAGTTTGACAATGGCTTTATCGAGTTTATACCCCGTGGAATTGTCAATGGAAAATTCTATGCCGGAGAAACGGGTTCCCGCATTGCTGGTATCACGATTGCTCGTAAGCTGGAGTTGAATAAGGTCGGGCCATGAATTCCGGATCCTGACATTGGTACGGGTGATCCTGTCGAGTTTCTGACCCCGCACGATCTCCAGGTAATTGAGCAGTGAATCAATGTCCATGACCGGGACATTAGCAGGTCTTTCTGCCATGATGCTCAGTGCAGCGGCTTTTTGCCATTTGATCCGGGTAAAATTGTATACGAGCAGTATGGTGGCTACTGAAACAGCTGCTAACAGGAACTTTTTCAACCCATGTTTCTGTTTGACTGGCCGGGCCAATAGCTTTTCTTCAGGTAAACTGTCTTTTGAAAGATCGTTTACCGAGAATCCTGGAAATTGTTTACGGAAAGATGAATAGGTGACCCATTCATTACTGTTGTAGATCCAGATCCTGATCTGTTCGGGGTTTTCGGAGGAGCTGATCCAGGATCTTAATTCATCCTGTGATTGCATTTCCTTAACGCCTCCGGTGCCATCAGTAACCAGGTATTTATCCATCAGGAGCTGTCTTGTCAATGTGGTAAGTAATTTCAATGAAAAGGTACATTGCTAACTCAATCGGTTTAATGCGTAAGAGAGGTTACAACAATATTTTATGAATGTTTTCGCCCGCTGAATTCCATATTGTGATTCCTTAAACAAAAATTTCACAAGCCCTTTATACTAAAGAAAGGAATCCGGTTAAAACTTACCTTTGAAGCATGCTAAACATTTCCCAGCGCGGGCGCCAGATGCCGGCCTCGCCGATACGGAAACTGGTTCCTTTCGCGGAAGCCGCTAAGAAAAAAGGGATAAAAGTGTTCCACCTGAATATCGGGCAGCCCGATATCGAAACGCCTCCTGCCATCCTGGATGCCGTCCGGCATTCGGATATCAAGGTGCTGGAATACAGCCATAGCGCAGGAAATGAGTCCTATCGCCGTAAGCTGGTACAATATTATAAGAAGGCAGGCATCGATGTCAGTTACGACCAGATCCTCATCACCACCGGTGGCAGCGAAGCGATCATGTTTGCTTTCTTCAGTTGTCTCAATCCCGGGGAAGAAGTCATCATCCCGGAGCCTTTTTACGCCAATTACAATGGTTTTGCCTGTGCCGCGGGTGTCAATGTGGTTCCAATCACTTCAAGTATTGAATCCGGGTTCGCCCTGCCACCTATCGGTGATTTTGAAAAATTGATCAGCTCCAAAACAAAGACGATCATCATCTGCAGTCCGAACAATCCCACGGGTTACTTATATAGCCGGG
>DATINK010000445.1:0-9144 GCA_035474355.1 Chitinophagaceae bacterium
ACCACCTGGTCATACTGAATGATGCTGAGGATGCCGCTTACTTTTATAACACACTTGAAAACCTCACGGGGGCTCTCGACCTGTTTTATTTTCCTTCTTCCTTCAAGACCCGGAAAAATTTTCAATCCCTCAATTCTTCGCATGTGATGTTAAGAACGGAAACACTTACCCGCATAGCGGGGGGAGGGAATAAAAAAATACTGGTAACCTATCCTGAAGCTCTTTTTGAAAAAATTGTTCTGCCGGCTACGCTTTCTGCGAATATCATTTATCTCAAGACAGGGGATACGATTGAACTGGATCATTTACTGCTCAAACTTTCTGACCATGGATTCGAAAGAACGGATTTTGTATATGAGCCCGGGCAATTTGCATTGAGAGGCGGCATATTGGATATTTATTCCTTTGGAAATGAAAAGCCTTACCGGGTTGAACTTTTCGGGAACCATATTGATTCGATCCGGATCGTGGATCCCGAATCACAATTAAGTGAAAGAAAATTATTACAGGTCAGCATCATTCCCAATGTCGACGCGCGGACAAATGATGAAGAAAAGATCTCTTTGCTCGGATTCCTGCCTGCCAATACGATCATATGGACTGAAGATGAAGAACTTTGCAGGGAAAAATTGAAAGAATCGGAAGAAGAACTGGTATCCTTCCTCGACTGGAAAGGCCCGGTTGATGAACACGCCGAATCTTTGCCAAGAAAAAGAAATGATTTCATAGATAGTAACAGTTTTAGCCAGGAATGGAGATCAAGGGTACTGGTTCAGTTTGGACCCAGGATGGAAAGGGACCCCGGTTCACTGGATATAGAATTTCATACAAAAGAACAACCCGCTTTCAACCGCCAGTTTGATCATTTGATCAAGGACCTTGAATCCTGGGAAAAAAAGGGATTCCAGCTTTGCATTTTTGCAGAGAACCCAAAACAACTCGAAAGGCTGGATAGTATTTTCCAGGACCTGCAAACAAATATTCATTTCGAGCCCATTGCCAAAGCCATTCATGAAGGATTTATCGACGAGGACCTCAAATTGGTTTGCTATACCGACCACCAGGTCTTTCAGCGGTATCATAAATACAGGGTTAGGCAGGCTTATAATAAAAACAAGGCATTAACACTCCGGACCCTGCGGGAACTGCAACCCGGCGATTTCATAACCCATATTGATCATGGAGTGGGGGTGTACAGTGGATTACAAAAACTGGAAGTGAATGGCAGGTTACAGGAAGCTGTTCGGCTGGTATATAAGGACAGTGATATTCTTTATGTCAATATCAATTCACTTCATAAGATCGCGAAATATACAGGGAAGGAAGGAAGTATACCCCGCATCAATAAATTGGGAAGCGATGCCTGGAACCGGTTGAAAGAAAAAGCAAAGTCGAAAGTCAAGGAGATCGCATTCGACCTGATCAAATTATACGCGAAAAGAAAAGCACAGCAGGGATTCCGGCATTCACCGGATACTTATTTGCAAACCGAACTGGAAGCTTCCTTTATTTATGAAGACACACCCGACCAGGGAAAGGCAACGGCTGACGTTAAAAAGGATATGGAATCGGCATCACCCATGGACAGGCTGATCTGCGGTGATGTTGGATTTGGGAAAACGGAGATCGCCATTCGCGCGGCCTGCAAAACCTGTATCGATGGCAAACAAGCAGCGATCCTGGTGCCCACGACGATCCTTGCCTTTCAGCATTACCAGACCTTCAGTGAAAGATTAAAAGACTTCCCCGTAAAAGTTGATTATATCAATCGTTTCAAATCTGCAAAGGAGAAAAAAGAGACATTAAAAAAACTGGAAGAAGGAAAGGTCGACATTCTCATTGGCACACATGCATTACTCGGCAAGGATGTAAAATTCAAAGACCTGGGATTACTGGTGGTGGATGAAGAACAAAAATTCGGTGTGGGCCATAAAGAAAAGATCAAAACACTGCGCACATCCGTGGACTGTCTCACGCTCACTGCCACACCCATACCCCGGACCCTTCAATTCTCATTGATGGGCGCCAGGGACCTCAGCATTATCAATACACCGCCACCGAACAGGCAACCCATACAAACCGAAGTGCAGGTCTATAATGAAGATTTTATAAGGGATGCTATTTATTATGAAACGGAAAGGGGCGGACAGGTATTTATTATTTATAACCGCATTCATGGTTTGGGTGAAATGGCTGCGATCATACAGGCATTATGCCCGGATCTCCATATTAGTTTTGCCCATGGGCAAATGGAAGGGCATTTATTGGAACAAAGAATATTTGATTTTATCGACAGGAAATATGACGTGTTGGTTTGCACCAATATCGTGGAAAGCGGGGTGGATATACCCAATGTAAATACGATCATTATCAATAATGCTCACCAGTTTGGATTGAGTGACCTGCACCAGTTGCGGGGACGTGTAGGCCGGAGTAATAAGAAAGCGTTTTGTTATATGCTGGCTCCTCCCATGAGTACCCTACCCGGGGATACACGAAAAAGATTACAGACACTTGAACAGCATAGTGATCTGGGAAGTGGTTTCCAGATCGCGATGCGTGACCTGGATATCAGGGGAGCCGGGAATTTATTAGGTGGAGAACAGAGTGGTTTCATGGCTGAGATCGGGTTTGAAATGTACCAGAAGATACTGGATGAAGCGATACGTGAATTGAAACGAACAGAATTCAAAGAGTTATTTAAAGATGAAATTGCCCGGCAGGATGATTTTGTACAGGATTGCACGATTGATACAGATCTTGAAATATTGATACCCGACGAATATGTTGAAAGCATTACGGAAAGGTTGTCTTTATATACACGTCTTGATAATTGTGAGACCGAAGAAGACCTGGTCAACATGAAAAAAGAATTGATCGACCGGTTCGGGCCACTGCCCCAGCAGGTAGAAGACCTGTTTATCACCGTTCGTTGCCGCAAACTCGCCGTTGAACTTGGATTTGAAAAAATTTCATTGAAAAATGAATCCTTACGGTGTTTTTTTATTAACCGTCCCGATTCACCTTATTTCGAATCTGACTTATTTGATCGCATACTTAAATACTTACAAACGGAAACTAACAAGGCGAGACTGAAACAAACAGGAAGGTTGTTTATGTTGCTGGCAGATGGGATGAAATCTATGCAAGAATTTTATAAGTTTCTATTTTCACTTCATGCTGCAGTTTTTGCTCAGACTGTAAATAAAAAAACTGTTCCTAAATAAGGTATCGCAATGCAAGCAAAGATTACGCAAAGCGCGCAATGAATACAGTTATAAACCTTGAGAATTTCTTTGCGTTCATGGCGGTTCTCTGCGTTCTTTGCGATCCAAAAAATCTAACGGGTAATTTGAATTTCCGGGGCTATACCAAAATTCTCGATGTATCTTCCTGACTTTGAACGCAGTCGACAGACTCCCTACACTATAATTTCTCCCCTTTTTGTATTATTTTTAGACTCCAAGAGTCACTATGAAACCGAATCCAATTCCCTTGATGGCTGTACTGCTTTGTCTATACCTCAGCCCGGCAGCACAAGTAATACCCAACCAACAAGGCAATGATGAAAAATACCGCCTGTTTTTACAGGGTGGATCCTTTACGCCTGCAAGAGATCTGACCGATGAACGTATCAGTCTTTTCAACAGGACTTCCTACCAGGTAAGAGGTAAATCATTTGTCATTATCCAGTTTGACCAGATACCTTCCCTGGCTGAACGCGAACAATTGAAATCATCCGGCATTGAATTACTGGATTATGTTCCGGGATTTGCATACACAGCTACGATAACCGGCGCATTACATCCAACTGTTTTATCAACAGTTCATGCGAGAGCTGTTGTTGAATTAACAGCCCGGCAAAAAATGCAACCTGATCTGGCAAAGGGAATCATTCCACCCTGGTCGGTCACGGTTGCCGGTACCGTGGATGTTTGGATCAGTTTCCCTGCATCTTTTTCATTTGATTTTGTAAAAACGGAATTACAGGGAAGGAATTTTGATATCGTATCAGATCAATATAAACGGTATAGAGTTATTGCCGTCAGGCTTTCCACGCAAAGGCTTGATGAACTGGCTTCATTTCCTTTTATTGAATACGTAGAGCCTTCTCCGCATGAACCACAGCTTTTAAATAATAAATCAAGAGCTAATTCGAGAACAAACATCCTGAATGCTTCTATTCCTGGTGGACGAAACCTCCAGGGACAGGGAGTAACGATCGGTATCGGGGATAATGCGGATCCTCTTCGACATATTGATTTTACCGGACGTATCATTAATCGTGCGCCGATCATTGGCGGCAATCATGGCGTGCATGTGGAAGGCACAGCTGCCGGAGCCGGTAATATTGAAGAGTTATACAGGGGCGCGGCACCCAGGGCAATGATCATTGCACAAGCATTTACCGGTATTCTTACTAATGCTGCATCCTATGTCCAGGATCATCAAATGGTGATCACGAATAATTCTTATGGAAATATCGTCAATGATTGTGTTTCTTTTGGCTCCTATAGTTTGTACTCACGCGTAATGGACCAACAGGCTTTTGAGCTTTCTCACCTGGAACATGTTTTTGCTGTGGGTAATAGCGGTGGGATGTCCTGCTCACCTTATCCTGCTGGCTTTGCTACTGCGTTAGGAGATTTTCAATCCGCCAAGAACCTGTTATGCGTGGGAAATACTTCTTACCTGGGTGCAATTCAAACCAGTTCAAGTAAGGGCCCGACAAAAGATGGCAGGATCAAACCTGAAGTCACCGCGCAGGGACTGGATGTATATTCTACTTTTCCAACCAACACCTATGGGTTTAGTTCAGGTACCAGCATGGCCAGTCCCGCTGTTGCGGGCGGACTTGCACTTTTATATGAGCGATACAGGGCTTTGCATTCCGATTCCACACCCGTGAATGCACTGATGAAAGCGTTGATCTGTAATGGCGCGACCGACCTGGGCAACCCGGGACCCGATTATTCTTATGGATTCGGATGGCTGAATATGCTTCGTTCGGTGAAAATGCTGGAACAAAACAATATTATTAATGACTCGGTAGCGAACGCTGCTAATAAAACGCATTTGATAACTGTTCCATCCAATACAGCCCAACTCAAAGTCATGTTGTATTGGAATGATCCGGCTGCAGCATTACTTAGTGCGCATACACTTGTGAATGATCTTGACCTGGAAGTAAACTACCCATCTACTCCGACCTACTACCCGGCACTGCTGGATACAATACCCTTACATGTCAATATGAATGCGGGCACCGGGGCGGATCATATCAACAATATCGAACAGGTGGTTATTAATAATCCTCCTGCGGGCACCTATACATTGACAGTAAAAGGAACTGCCGTAACCCAAAACCCAAAACAACAATACTATATCGTTTATGATACCATTCCTGTTTCCATTACACTAACCTATCCTTCCGGTGGTGAGCGACTGAAACCCGGCGAACAGGTGTATATCTCCTGGGATTCTGCTGGAAATGCTGCCAACCCACTTACATTGGAATGGTCAGATAATAATGGTTCCAGCTGGCAGCTCATCGATAATAATGTTTCAGCAACCGCCCGGATGTATAGCTGGACCGTTCCTTCTTCTATAACCGACGAGGCAAAGGTGCGGATCAGCAGGAATTCGACGGCTCTGAGCTCCACCGGTGAAAAATTTGTGATCCTGGGCATTCCTACTGTTACATTTCCTACACCGCAATGCGAGGGATACATATATATGGACTGGTCGGCTACTGCCGTCAGCGGCGCGACCGATTATGAAGTGATGATGTTGCAGGGAAATGAAATGGTTTCAATGGGTACAACTGCTGCTACCCATTTTACGATCAGCGGCCTCTCAAAAGATACTACCTATTGGGTGGCGGTAAGAGCAAGATTAAATGGAAACCCCGGAAGAAGATCCACTGCAATTTCATATCAGCCGAACAGCGGATCCTGTACGGGTACAATGTCAGACAAAGATCTTAAGATCGATGCGATACTCGAACCTGCATCAAATGGAAGAAAACATAGTAGTACTGAATTTTCAGGAGCCGAAATAATCAAGATCCGGATCAAGAACCTCGATGATGCCGCAACAACAGGGGATGTAACCGTTAGTTATTCACTCAACGGTAATCCTGTTTCTGAATTGATCACAGCACCCGCAATTGCAGGACAGGATGTTTTGGAACATACTTTTACTACACCGGCAAATATGGCAGCCGCGGGAACCTATGAATTGGTTGTTTCTGTTTCGCAGACAGGTGATCTCGTGAGCCAGAACAATTCCATGACAAAAATTTTTAAGCAACTCGCCAATGATCCGATCACAATAACAGAACTGCCCTTCCTGGACGATTTCGAATCGGCCGATTCACAATCCTATTATGGACCGCAAATGGGCTTTGAAGGAAGAGATCGATATGACCTGGTTACAAGTACAGTTTACGGAAGGGGCAGGACCTTTCTCAATTCAGGGATCGCGTATTCGGGAAGCAGGGCGCTGACCCTGGATGCAGATCGTTTTGTTTCTTCACCGGGTAATATAGATTCATTGACAGCCATGTTTAACCTCGCCACATTTGATACGTTATCAGATGATATCCGGTTAGATTTCAGGTTTAAGAACCATGGCCAGCAATCCAATGCGGCCAATAAAGTTTGGGTAAGAGGAGCGGAGGATAAGCCCTGGATACAGATCTATGACCTGTACGCAAACCAAAATGACCCGGATGGCAGTTATAAGTTATCCTCGAGTATTCAGTTAGCAGATTCATTAAAAGCGCATCTTCAGAATTTTTCATCAACCCTGCAGGTCCGATGGGGTCAATGGGGGCAGATCCTTGCTTCTGATGACCTGACAGGCACAGGATATACATTTGACGATATCCATTTGTACAAGGTAACGGATGATATCGAAATGGTAAGTATTGATACACCCATTGTATCCAGTTGTAACCTGGATGCCATGACGCCGGTAAGAATTACAGTGCGTAATAATTCCAATACCAGTACTTCGCCGAATAATGTCCCGGTTGAATACAGGGTAGATGGCGGTTCATGGATAAGTGGATCCGTTCCGCCGATTGCAGCCAATACAGCCGTGCAATATGAGTTTGTAATAAAAGCA
Organism: Chitinophagaceae bacterium; assembly: GCA_035474355.1. Classification (GTDB taxonomy): domain Bacteria; phylum Bacteroidota; class Bacteroidia; order Chitinophagales; family Chitinophagaceae; genus DATINK01. The sequence goes on from DATINK010000445.1 coordinate 7,132, forward strand.
GATCTTTCCGCGCCCGGGGCGCATAAAGTAGAAACAAGAGTATTATATGGTACGGATGATTACATAGACAACGATACGCTCAGTGTCGATCTTATTAATTCCCCGATCATCAATTCATTCCCTTATCTCCAGGATTTTGAATCCAACAATGGATCCTGGTATACCGGGGGAAAGAATAGTTCCTGGGAATATGGTACGCCCAATTCCACTAGGATCAACAGGGCGGCCAGTGGTAGTAAAGCATGGAAGACACATTCCATTGGGAATTATAACGATTTTGAAAAATCCTATTTGTATTCCCCTTGTTTTGATGTCTCCGGCATGACCAACCCAACCCTGAGCCTGAGTATTGCACTGGACCTGGAGGATTGCGGCGCCGGGCTTTGCGATGGAGCCTATGTTGAGTATTCTTCAGATGGAGTGAACTGGTTGCGACTCGGTGCAAGCGGGCAAGGTTTTAATTGGTACAACAAAAGTTATGCTTCTAATAATCTATGGAGCGTACAGAACTATCACCGCTGGCATGTGGCTACGATTCCATTGCCAACCGGTGAAACGCAATTACGATTGAGATTTGTGGTTAGTTCTGACCAGTCCGTAAACCGGGATGGTATAGCGATCGACGATATTCATATCTACAACAATACAGCCGGCATTTATGATGGTGTTACCATGGGCTCACCGGTAACGCAAGCCGTTAGCGGAACGAACTGGATCAATTTTTTGCAAAGCGGGAAGCTCATTGCTTCGGTAGAACCGGAGAATAATGATATGGGGAATACGGCTGTCCAGGCTTATATCTATACCGGATCGGTTCGTAACAGCGCGGATCAATATTATCATAACCGCAATATTACCATTCAACCCGAGGCAGGTAAGGAATCGCTTTCACCGGCAGCGAAGATCAGGTTCTATTTCAGGGATTCAGAAACGGAAAACTTATTGAACGCATCGGGTTGCAGCATTTGTACCAAACCCACTACGGCCTATGAATTAGGGGTATCGAAATACAGTGATCCTGATAATAGTAAAGAAAATGGATTGATAACAGATGATGTATCCGGAACCTGGGTATATATTCCACCGTCTTCGGTGAAGATGGTTCCCTTCGATATTGGCTATTACGCGGAATTCTCTGTCAGCAGTCTTTCAGAATTATGGTTGAATAACGGAGGGGTTGAGAACTACCATCCCTTACCGGTACAATTGATCGATTTTACCGCCAGGAAACAGAATAATAAGGACGTACTGGCTGCCTGGAGTACATCGTCAGAAATAGAAGTGAACAGGTTTGAAATAGAAATGGCAAAAGGAAATGCAGCTTACCAGCAAAACCAATATGTAAAGATCGGGGAAGTAGCTGCTGTTGGAAATTCAACGACCGACCAGCACTACGAATTCCTGGATGCGGAGGCTAACAAATCAGGCGTCAGGTATTATCGGCTGAAGATGATCGATAATAACGGAAGTTTTACTTATTCTGTCATCCGGCCTGTGGTCTTTGATCAGCATACCAGGTGGCAGGTCTATCCTAACCCATCTACCGGAATATTTAACCTGGTTTACCAATTGAACGCGGGAGAAGAACTGACCGTGAAATTATATGATATCACGGGGCGCCTGGCGGCAACCTATCATCCTGTTACCAATGGCTTTCTTCAAAAGCTGAATATCGACCTGGATAAAGCCCATTTCAGCCCGGGACTCTATTTGCTGGATGTTTCAACTCCTGAACGCAAACAGCTTTTCAAATTATTGAAACAATAGGGTATCGTATTTTTCCCATACCTCATTCATGTTCGCCTGTAAATAAAAAATCCCCCCGACTGGTCGGGGGGTATATTTTTGAGAGAATTCAATCGAAATTACCAGCCCTGTTTAGCGATGCCAGCCTTAATAGCGGCCATTGCCTTTTCTTCATTAACTAAGGTGGTCAGCTTATTTCCTTTGCCGTCATTGCCTTGTACCATATAGGCACCTTTAGCGGTCTTTGTGATCACAGCATCCAGCACC
>DATINK010000446.1:0-14401 GCA_035474355.1 Chitinophagaceae bacterium
ACACACAGAATGCTGGCATTACCTACCGTATCGGGGACAGGGATAATCAATTCTCTGTTGGGGTCAATTACCAGCACTCTTCCCTGAAAAGCGACCAGGTCTTCCCGGATATTACGCAAGTGAGGAAAAGCTTTTCGGATATCCTGCCCAATATCCAGTTACGCAGAAAATTATCGCCGCGCAGCAATATCCGGATCTTTTATCGCGGATCTGTCAATGCACCCTCGGTTACCCAGTTGCAGAATGTGATCGATAACAGCAACCAGCTGCGTATGAGTACGGGGAACCCGCAGCTTAACCAGCAGTATATGCATATACTATCGGGACGTTATGCTTTTACGAATACAAAACTCGGACAAAGCTTCTTCGCGAATCTTTTCCTGCAAAAAGCAAATAACTATCTTGCCAATGCAACATTCACGGCCACAGCAGATTCTATACTCGTGCCCGGGATCACATTATTTAAAGGATCTCAGTTAACGAAGCCCGTTAACCTGGATGGATACTGGAGCCTGCGTTCATTCTTTACTTATGGTCAGCCTGTGAAGTTCATAAAATCAAACCTGAACCTCAATGCAGGGTTTTCCTATAGCCGGATACCCGGATTGGTGAATTCGGTTAACACAACTTCAAAATCATTTAATTATAGCTACGGAGCCGTGATTGCCAGCAATATCAGCGAGTATGTAGACTTCAATATTTCGTATACGGGGAATTATAATGTAGTAAAGAACAGCCTGCAGCCCCAGTTGAATCAGAATTACCGGACCGCAGTAGCCGGTCTGCAAATGAATCTTTTGACAAAGACCGGGTGGTTCTTTCAGAATGATTTGAACTACCAATCTTATAACGGGTTGTCAGAAGGATTCAACCAGAATTTCTGGTTATGGAATGCGGGGATCGGAAAGAAATTCCTGAAAAACAATAAAGGGGAATTAAAACTTTCTGTTTTTGACCTGTTGAAACAAAATCAAAGTATTTCAAGGACCGTAGGGGATTCATATATACAGGATGTTCAGAACCTCGTATTACAACAATATTTCATGTTGACTTTTACCTATAACCTGAAGAATTTTGGAAAAGCACCGGTGTCTAACAACCAGCGCCAACGCAATTGATTATCAGTAAAAAGCAACGGACCGGTCATTTCCGGCATCCTTAAAAAGTAACGAAAACAAAGGTTTGTATTTATTTTGACGTCTTAAAAAATGGACAACAAGCTAAACATGACAAAAGGAACAGACCCTATACTTGACAGTCTGGATGGAATAAGCAGGGCTACCCCCCAGCCCTGGTTTTATACACGGCTGAGAGCCAGGATGGAGAAAAGCGAACAAAGCGCTACCGTAAGAACCAGGCCCTTATTGGCCAGGCCCATATTTGTAGTAGCCGGCCTTTTCCTGGTGTTACTTATGAACGCGTTCATCCTTGTAAAACAGGGATCGGGGGATAACAATAGCCAGGTAGTCGAACAGAACGAACAAACCCTTTCTGATTCGGAAGATCTGTATACCAGTAACAGCAGTTTCGATATTGAAAGTTATGTTCAACAATAAAATATTTGCCTACACGCAAAAGAAGAAAACCAGTTATATCAATTTTTATTTCAAATCTTAAATCACTTTACATGAAAAGACAATTAGTAGCGTTCCTGGTCATTATGCTTGTTGGCACGATTGCCATGCAGGCCCAGCCGGGAAGCGGGTTTCAGCGCCCTACTGTTGAAGACAGGGTTAAAAGGGTGCACGCTAAAATGGATAGCGCTTTCAAACTGGAAGCCACGAAACTTGCAGAAGTGGATACCATTTTCGCAAATTATTACAGGGCACAGGATGCCAAGCGTGATGAACTGAGAGCAGGAGGAACGATGGACAGGGAAGTCATGACAACAGAAATGAGAAAACTTTCTGACGCAAGAGATGAAAAATTGAAGCTTGTCATTACAGAAGAGCAGTACAAGATCTGGAAAGAACAGATCGAAGCTACCTTACGTGGCGGCGGCGGTCGTCCACCAGGTGGCGGTAATGGTAACAGGTAATTGAACTTATATGTAAGTAAAAAGCTCCCGAAATTTTCCGGGGGCTTTTTCTTTTCCATATGGTCAAATTAAAGGATAAACGCATCAACAAACCTGTTGAAAAAGATGTCTTGCTTCAAACACACATTATGAAGAAATCAATGTTATTGATAGCCATCTTCTTATATTTTTCAGCGGCACATGGCCAAAGACCCTGTAGCGACCCTGTATATAGGCAATTTGATTTTTGGATAGGACAATGGGAAGCATATGGCCTGAATGGTAAAAAAGCTGGCGATAGCAAGATCAGCCTTATCCTGGACAGTTGCATTATCCTGGAAGAATGGACCAGCGCCAATACATTCAAGGGGGTTATTTATACGGGGAAAAGTTTCAATACCTATAATGCAGTTACCCGGCAATGGCAGCAAACCTGGGTGGATAATGTAGGAGGGTCTACGGAATACCTGAAAGGGAAAAAAACCGATAACAAACTTGTATTTCAAACCGAACCCTTTTCTTTTTCAAAAGATACCATGGCCATCCGCAAACTGACCTTTTTTGACCTGGGACCCGATAAAGTAAGACAACTTGGAGAGATCACTAAAAACAACGGAGCCAGCTGGGCAACAGAGTATGATCTCGAATACAGGCGAAAGAAATGATGGGTGGACTTGCTTGTTGGGATTCTTTTCAGAACTTCCCTGAAAGTCGTAGATTTAAAACACACAAAACTACTGCAATATGAAATCAATCGTATTCGGCTGCGCTGTCTTTTTATTTGTATTCCAGGCTTCTGCTCAAATGGACCTTCCACCTTCCGGTGGAAACCCGCGTGCTAAGATCACTGAAGAAGTAGGCATCACTGATATTACCATTAGTTATAGTCGCCCGGATGTAAATAAGCGGGAAGATAGTATATGGGGCAAAGTGGTCACCTGGGGTTTCAGCACCAGCAGCCTGATCACCAATAAAAATACACAACCATGGAGAGCCGGCGCCAACGAAAACACCACCATCACCTTTGAACACGATGTAAAATTTGAAGGGCACCCTGTAAAAGCAGGTACTTATGGAATATTCATGGCTATGTGGCCCGATAGCGTGATGATCATTCTTTCCAATCAATCTGCGGCCTGGGGTAGCTTTTATTATAATGAAAAAGAGGACGCTCTGCGTGTTATTGTAAAACCGCTCAAACTTGATAAAAGCGTAGAATGGTTGAAATATGAATTTATCGAACAGCGGGAAAAATATTGTGTGATCGCTATGCAATGGGAAAAGCTATCGGTCCCGTTCAGAATAGATGTCGATGTTGATAATATCGTTGCTGCCAGGTTGCGCGACCAGGTCAATGGACAAAAGGGTTTCAATGCCCTGCTCCTGGTATCGGCTACTAATTATTTGTTGAATAAAAATATTTACCTGGAGGATGCATTGAACTGGGCACAGCGTGCCGCGGCATTCAGGAGTTATAGTACACTAAGACTGCTGGCTACCGCATATGAAAAATTAAACAGGATGAAAGAAGCTGATTCTGTCATGACGGATGCGCTGACAATTGCTACCATAAACCAGTATGTAGGTTATGGACGAACTATGATCACACTCAAAAGAGCTGACAGGGCTTTAGAAATTATGCAGGCAGGCAAAACTAAATTCGGGGATGTGTTTGCAATTGAAAATGGTTTGATGTTCGCATATTCAGCCAAAGGAAATTTCAAAGAGGCGCAGGCAGCAGCTGAAAAAGCCATGAGCATGGCAACGGGCGATGCGGCTAAAAAAACGCTAGAGGGGCAGATCGCGAAGCTTAAGGAAAGTAAAGATGTGAATTAGAAGTACGAAGTACGAATTAGAAGAAGCTTTTTAGACATTGCAGCATGCAGGTTACGGGATCCGGGGTGCAGTTTGCGTGTTTCAAGTCCCCCTAACCCATTGGGTACATATATTTGACGCTAAAAAATAAAAATGGATAATGCAATCAGCTGGTTTGAGATTCCTTCTTCCAACCTGGAAAGGGCGCAGCAATTCTATGAAACCATATTTGGGGTAAAACTATTCCCGATGGATCTTCCGAATATCAAGATGCGGATGTTCCCGATCGATGATCCGCTGAAAGGAATCGGCGGAGCCATTGTTGATAGTGGTGGTTTTCATAAACCCTCTGCAACAGACGGCCCATTGGTCTATCTCAATGGAAATCCCGATGTTCAAAAAATACTGGATAAAGTGGAAGCAGCCGGGGGTAAGGTCATGGTGCCCAAAACTGAAATATCCCCTGAATATGGTTTCATGGCCGTGATCATTGATACAGAAGGGAACCGGGTTGGATTACACTCCGTTCCCGCAAAGTAAAATACAAGGCTTAAACCGGCATCTATTTCCGGTGGGTATAAAAAAATCCCGGGTCAAACAACCCGGGATCTTTATTAATTATAAAGAGGGTTTATTTCTTCCTTGTATATTTTATTTCCATATTCTTATATTCTTTTCCAGTCTGCGGATCGGGGCCATACATTTCCAATGTCTGGTGATCGTCATCGGTCATTGTGAACACCTCGCGCATAGTACCATCCTGTCCATTCATGCATTTCATGGTACCGGTCATCGTAAGTTTTTTGCTGGCGTCATCCCATTGGCCGGTAAATACATAAATACCAGTGCCCATATTGTCTATCCAGGTCGAGAAATATTCCTTCTTCATATTATCATAACCCATAATGCTCATTCCTTCAAACGGCATTCCCATCATATTGCCCGAATGTTTTGATTCCTGGTAAAGACCGCCAAATACTGGAGTGGTAACTGAAGTAGTTTTAGAAGTAGAAGGGGGTGCGCCGGCAGCCATCCACATGGTCACATCTCCGTCCCATGTACCGGCACATTTTGCCAGCATCTTGTGAGGCTCTCCCATGGTCATGCCTTCTTTCCAGGCTTTGTCCATCATGAGAGAGTCAATAGGGATCCAGGCTTTGGGTTCTTCCTTTTTAACTTCATCCTTGTCTTCTTTCTTCTTGTTATTACAGGCAGATAATAATAAAACAGCAGCGCAGAAAGCTAAGGTGATTCGTTTCATTGTTGTAGTATTTATAGATTAAGTTATAAAAAATATTCAAACCCCGCGGCACGCAAATTCCTGCATTTTATTCAGAAAACCGGGTTTTTTCACGGGATTTTACGAATAAGAGTAAATACTTAGTGGCGGATGGGGCAAAAAATACACACCCTTGCAATAAGCTAATTTGAAGCCCGTTACAGGAGGATTAAAATTCAAAATTCGACCCCGGAAAAACCTGTTTTAAAAACCAAACTATGAAAAAGTTCTTTACCCAAAAGCTAGGCAAGTTTACATTACTTGGCATTATTCTTCTTTTCATGGGCACGATTGCTCAGGCACAGCTTAAGATCGGAGACAACCCGACGACGATTCAAAAATCTTCCATCCTGGAACTGGAGAGTAGCAGGCAAGGTTTGCTCCTGCCCCGGCTTGCGGATACAGTAGCTATCAATGCACTGACGCCCCCGGATGGAATGATCATTTATTTGATCCCGGATAAAAGTCTTCGTTTACGCAGCAATGGCGCCTGGAAAAAAATTGCAGACCTGGCCCTGGCCAGCTCAAACTGGTCATTGACCGGTAACAGCGGAACAGACCCTTCACTTAATTTCCTGGGAACCCTGGATGGAAAGCCATTGGTCATGAAAACCAATAATGCAGAAGCTATGCGCATAGACGCAAGCGGAAACGTTGGTATCGGCACCAACAACCCAACGGCTAAATTAAATGTGGATGGTACCGTTAAATTGGAGAACCTGGCAGCGGGAACCAATGAGTTGGACGTCCTGGTCCTGGCAGCAGACGGTTCTGTATACAAAAGAACGATCTCCAATACTGCATTTACAACAGCCATAACTGCCATCAACGGGTTACAGAAAAATGCACTTTCATTCACTGCAGAAGCCAGTGATACATCTAATAATGTACTTGTTCAGAACCGAAGCAGTGATAGTACCATTGCACTCTACCTGCCTGTGCAGGATGGATCTGCCGGCTCATCAAAACCATATGGATTTCTTACATACAATGACTGGCAAACCATACAAAGTGCCGTACAAACGGTCGCCATCGGAACAGTTGCTTCCAGTCCCAATGTCAATGGTGCATCGATCGTATCGGACAGTACATCGCGAACGATTGTTCTGCACCCCGCTGATGCAACGCATCCCGGTATCGTTTCAACAGGAACGCAAACCTTCGGGGGAGATAAAACTTTTGCGGGCAACACCACTATGAATGGTGACCTCACATTAAATAATCTTACGACAAATACCAGCGCAGATTCCGTACTTGTGATGAATAATGGTAAAGTTGAAAAAAGACAAGTCAGCGCCACAACATTTGGAACCGCCATCACGAATATTAATGGTAACAGGGATTCTGCACAGGTTCTTGCATTCAAAAATTCCGGAACCGACCTGTCTGTAAGCACCAATGGTACCGACACTGTATTCCTGAATGTTCCGAATGCCGGAGCATCCAGCAGGGGGGTCGTCAACACTTCTTCCCAGACTTTCGGAGGAAACAAATCATTCCAGGACAGTCTTTCTGCCGCGAAAACATTTTTGGCAGGAGCTTCCGGGAATGCGAACTCGACTGTCCAGGTAAGCGGTTCTCTTTCGATGACCATAAGGACCATCACTTCAAATACTGTATTAACGGGAACGGATAATACTATTCTTGCTAATACGACTTCCGGAGCGATAACCATAACATTACCCAACCCAGCCAACTTTTCAGGTCGTATCTATACAATCAAGAAAGTCGGATCGGGCGGAATCGACAATGAACTAACGGTTTCACCAGCAGCGGGCACCATAGATGGGGGCAGTAATTATATTATTTATAATGACTGGACCTATGTAACCCTTCAGACCGATGGGACCAACTGGTATATTATCAAAAAATAAGCGGGCTCAACCGACCATGCTTTATGAGAAAGATCAAATGGATCAGTTTATGTGCGTTCTTTCTTTTCGTTGATCGTTTTGCAGAGGCACAACAATTGCGATTGGGGGATAATCCTGCGTCAGTAGAAAAATCTGCCGTCCTGGACCTGGTATCCACTAACCAGGGGTTATTATTACCCCGGCTTACGGACACCGCACAGATCAATTCGATGAATCCGCCGAGCGGGATGATCATTTATTATACGCCCGCCTCCAAAATACTGGTAAGGACTAACGGCTACTGGCAACCGCTTACATCATCAGAAGCCATGCGTCTGTCGAACCTGGGGGATGCTTCCATCACGACGCCATCAGCAGGACAGTTGCTTCAATATAATGGTTCTGTGTGGGTGAATACAACGCCGAATTACTTAAGCTCGATAGATACTTCTAATATTGCCAATTTCTCTCATAAGGTGATCGGCCTTTTTTCAGGAACATCACCCATCAGCATCTCAGCCAATGGAGTTATTAGTATTTCACAGGCAAATACCAGTACCGCTGGTTATTTAAGCAGTTCAGACTGGAATACATTTAATAATAAACAACCCGCAGATAATTATATCACTGCTCTGACAGGGGATATTACAGCTACCGGTCCGGGAAGTGTTGCCGCAACGATTGCAGCGCAGGCAGTTACTTACAGTAAGATCCAAGATGTTTCGGCATCTGACCGCGTACTTGGCAGGGTCTCTTCGGGATCCGGTATTGTTGAAGAAATTCCAACCACCGGAACAGGGAATGTCGTAAGGGCAAACGCACCCGCACTTATCAATCCAACAGGGATCGTAAAATCTGATGTTGGCCTTGGCAATGTTGATAATACATCTGATGCCAACAAACCAGTGAGTACAGCTACGCAAAGTGCACTCAACCTGAAAATTAATTTATCCGAAAAAGCTGCGAACAATGGAGTCGCCACGCTGGATGCGGGAGGAAAGGTTCCTATTAGCCAGATGGCAGTAGGTGCACAGGTATATAAAGGAGTATGGAGCGCAGCGACGAATACACCTACACTTTCCGATGCGGTGGGCAGCGCAGGAGATACGTATCGTGTTATTGAAACAGGTACGGTCAACCTGGGATCCGGAAATATTACATTTTATGCAAGTGATGACGTGATCCATAACGGATTGATCTGGCAGCGGAACCCCGCCACTTCTGATGTTACATCCGTAAACGGTCAGGCCGGTACGGTAGTATTGACCAGCGATGATGTAACGGAAGGCGCAACTAATAAATATTATACTGATGCAAGAGCCAATCTGAAGATCAATGTTTCTGAAAAAGGAGCAAATAATGGTGTGGCTTCATTAGATGCGGGTGGAAAAGTACCTGTTTCCCAGTTGCCAGTGGGCTCACAAGTCTATAAAGGCACCTGGGATGCTAATACTAACAGTCCTGTTTTGGCTGATGGAGTCGGCACAACAGGCTGGACCTACAGAATTACCGTAGCCGGTACCCAAAATCTTGGTTCGGGGAATATCACATTTAATGTCGGGGACGATATCATATATAATGGTACGATCTGGCAAAGAAATCCGAGCTCTGCGGCAGTTACTTCTGTCAATACACAAACCGGAGATGTTGTTCTTACTTCGGATCATATCAGCGAAGGCACAACCAATTTATATTTCTCTGATGCAAGGGTCAGGTCGGTCTTATCGGCCAATTCCCCATTATCTTATAACTCTTCTGCCGGAATTTTTTCAATACCGCAAGCTACATCCACGGTTAGCGGATATTTGAGTTCATCGGATTGGGTCAATTTCTCTACAAAACAAACAGCAGGTAATTATATTACCGGTTTGACAGGAGATGTTACAGCGACCGGGCCGGGCAGTGTAGGCGCAACGATTGCTAATAATGCGGTTACTTATGGAAAGATGCAGTCCATGACTGCCAATAAATTATTAGGTTCCGGTGCATCCGGAACAGCTGTTTCAGAAATTACCCTGGGAACAGGTCTTTCTTTTACAGGATCTACATTGAATGCTGCTACCACAGGTGGTACCGTTACATCATTTAGTGCAGGCAACCTTTCGCCATTGTTCACGACCTCAGTGGGCACGGCTACCACGACACCTGCTTTGTCTTTCAGCTTAAGTTCCCAATCACCTAATTTGGTTTTTGCATCTCCAAACAGCTCATCGGGTACGCCTACTTTTCGAAGCTTATTAAAGGCAGACCTGCCTTCAACAACTGTTTATAACGATCAATCGAATACTTATACCAGCGGAAGCAAACAAATTTTTTCTGCTTCTTCAACGAACGCAGATATCCGCCTGACTGGAAATGCAAGCGATCCATCCTCACTTTCAAATGGGGATATTTGGTATAATTCCACTTCCCACCTGATCAAATACAGAGCGAATGGCACGACCAGGGTTCTCACAAACCTGGATGAAGTACAAACGCTTACCAATAAAACTATTTCCGGAGCGGCTAACACGATCACCAATATTGGCAACTCATCATTGACAAATTCAACCATTGGCCTGACATTGGGCTCAACAGGCACCGACGCCAATGTAAGTGGATCGCCAGCTTCTCTTGGCGGGTCACTGACCTTGAACCTCCCAACAGCCTCAAGCGCTAACCGGGGGTTATTATCTGCCACAGACTGGAACACATTTAATTCGAAAGGAGGTGGCTCCGTTACTTCAGTATCTGTTAACTCTTCGAATGGTTTTGCAGGCACCGTGGGATCGCCAACATCCACTCCGTCGATTACTTTGAGTACAACCATTACCGGAATGCTGAAAGGAAATGGCACGGCCCTGACTGCGGGAATATCAGGAACCGATTATTCAGCAGGTACTGCAGCATTGGCAACCGGTATTTTAAAGTCAACGACGAGCACGGGTACATTATCAATAGCCACAGCATCTGATTTTCCGACACTGAACCAGAATACAACGGGGAATGCAGCTACCGTAACCACCAATGCGAACCTGACAGGACCCGTTACATCTGTAGGAAATGCTACCACAATAACGGATGCAGCGATCACCACTGCCAAACTGAATGCGAATGCAGTTACTTATGCCAAGATGCAGGCGATGACTGCAAATAAATTATTAGGTTCCGGTGCTTCGGGAACAGCTGTTTCAGAAATTACCCTGGGAACCGGACTTTCATTTACAGGAACCACACTGAATGCAGCAACCGGGTATGAATCACCCTTGACTTTTTCCAGTGGCTTAACACGTGCGGTAAATGACGTTACGAATGACCTGATCACGGGTGTTTCTTCATCGAACCAAACCGTACTGGGCAGTACAGCATCAGGCGGAACGCTAACATTGTCTTCAACCAGTCATGCCACAAAGGGTAAATTACTTTTTGGTACCAGTGCATACGATGAGGTCAATAACAGGTTGGGTATCGGGACCACCTCTCCTGTACAAAAGATAACGATCGGAGGTGGGGACCAGGAGAGTATTTCAAGAGATATTCGTACGGGAAGCCTCGAGATCATGGGAGGAACATCAGAAGCAACGGGCGCATATTTTCAATTGACCGGCGACCAACATACGGGCTCTCCTTATGAGGGTAGCGCAGAATATGTGATCAGGAATTTGACCAATTCACAATTTGCCTTGTTCAGCTACGATGGCTCAAGTACGTGGACACAGAGATTTCAATTAAAAGGATTAAGCGGGGATACTTATTTAGTTCCTAACGGAGGAAAACTGGGTATAGGTACGAGCACACCTACCGCACTCATGCATTTAAAAGCGGGTACGGCTACTGCTAATACAGCACCGTTAAAATTTACATCAGGTACGAATCTTACTACGCCTGAGAACGGGGCGATGGAATATAACGGAACCAATCTTTTTATTACAAATGGCGGAGCAAGAGAAACCATTCTTACGTCTGCCTCTGCACTTGATACGACTTATATTTCAAATTTTTACCTGAAAGTGAGGTCACTGCATTCCGCAACTTCCCCTTTAACTTATAATTCCACGACAGGAGCTTTTGGAATAACTCAGGCCAATACATCGACTTCCGGTTATTTGAGCAGTACAGATTGGAATACATTTAATAATAAGCAAGGCTCGGGTAATTACCTGAACGATCCCGGAGCCAATGGCGTCGTTGTCAGGACCGCATTGAATACTTCAACTGCCAGAACGCTGACAGGGACTACGAATCGACTCACTATTTCAAACGGAGACGGCGTAAGTGGTAACCCAACTTTTGATGTGGGCTCGAATATCGTTGATGAAACGATCGCCAATACTTATACAGCGGGCTCCAAGCAGACCTTTGTCAATTCGGCTACTACTTCAGGTATCAACCTTACTCCCAGTGCAGATCCATCCACACTGGCATCAGGAGATTTCTGGAACAGTACAACGACTGCTAACTCGCTGAAGTATCGGGATGCTGCCACTACAACAAGAACACTTGTGGATCTGTCATTGTCACAGACACTAACGAATAAAAGCATATCGGGCTCAACGAATACGCTTACCAATATCCCTAATACGGCTCTTTCAAACAGCAGCATTACCGTTGCATCCGGAACCTCCGGAACAGATGTAGCTGTATCGGGATCACCAGTTTCCCTGGGAGGCACTGTAACATTAAATATTCCTATCGCAAGTGCTACAAATACTGGTAAATTAAGTGCTACCGATTGGTCCACGTTTAATAGCAAACAGTCATCTGGAAATTATATGACCGATCCCGGAAGCAATGGTGTTGTTGTCAGGACCGCACTCAATACTACTACGACCAGAACGCTTACCGGAACGTCTAACAGACTTTCTATTTCCAATGGAGATGGTGTAAGTGGGAATCCAACATTTGACGTAGGTACGAATATCATTGATAAGACAGTCGCCAATTCATATACAGGCGGGGCAAAACAAACTTTTGTGAACTCGGCTACAACCTCAGGATTCAATCTTACTGCAAGCGCTGATCCTTCCACACCTGCATCCGGAGATCTATGGAACAGTACAACGACAGCAAACTCACTTAAATACCGGGATGCAGCAACCACGACGAGAACACTGGTTGATCTGTCATTGACCCAGACTTTGACCAACAAAAGCATATCTGGCGCATCTAATACACTGACAGCTATTCCTAATACGGCTCTTTCCAACAGCAGCATTACCGTGGCAACAGGAACTTCAGGGTCAGACGTTGCCGTATCGGGTTCGCCTGTTTCTTTAGGAGGTACGGTGACTTTGAACATTCCGACGGCCAGTGCATCTAATACCGGAAAACTAAGTTCAACAGACTGGACAACATTTAATAATAAACAAAGCTCAGGTAATTATCTTACGGACCCGGGCGGAAACGGTGTCGTGATCAGAACAGCCTTAAATACCACGGAGGAAAGAACGATTACAGGAACAACGAATAGATTAACCGTAACGAACGGGACCGGCGTATCCGGTAATCCCACCCTCGATATCAGTTCTTCTTATGTTGGCCAATCTTCAATTACAACATTAGGAACAATCGGAACCGGAACCTGGAACGGAAGCATTATTAACTCTGGATATGGAGGTACGGGGAATGGATTTACAAAATTTACGGGCCCTGCTTCTTCTGAAAAAACATTCACCTTGCCCAATGTAAGCTCAACAATCCTTACCAGCAATGCCGCTGTTACAGTGGCACAGGGAGGTACGGGGCAAACAACTGCCAATGCTGCTTTTAATGCTTTGGTCCCCAGCCAAACCGGTAATAGCGGAAAAGTATTAACGACAGACGGTTCAAATACTTCCTGGACCAGTTCGACGAGCCCGGGAAGCGATGATTTTATTTATTCTTATACTACCTCAACTAAAACATTTTCTACCGCGGGCACCTGGGCCGATATTACATTTAATACAGCACACCCACAGCTGAGCGGTTGGACACACTCCACGTCTTCCAATTCACAAAATTTTACCTGTACGCAAACAGGACTTTATATGATCAGTTTTAACGGACAGGCAAATAATACATCTTCCACTACCTATGAACTTAGTGTAAGAGCCACACTGGATGGAACTGAAATTGCAGGAAGCGTTGCCTCCATTCAATGTTCTTCTTCCAACCCAACTGTTAGTAATAATTTTTTAGCAAGTATTACTTCCGGCCAGGTATTAAAGCTTCAGTTAACGGGCTCTAATACTGCTATCCAGTTGTCTAACGGGTCCTATGGGACAACTAAGCCCAGCATTGGAATTACCGTGGTCAGAATTAATTAAGCGGGGTGATGCAAAGATGACCCTTGGTGAATGAGATGGCAAACGAAAAGGAATGGCTTTATAAAAATGCAGAGATTTACACGTCATATAATAATTGCAGGCATGTCTCTATCCGGAGTTGCAGCGTATGCGCAGCCAGGATTCTATATTCCACAATCTGCAAAAATTTACTTTAAAGGGGATTCCTCTACTATATTTTCGAATGTTCTCAATCGGGGGAACTTTGGCGTGGGCGAAGACGCCTTCCTCAACTTTAAAGGAAAGACCTGGGAAAATGAATCATCTGCATTGCTCACAGACGAAACCGCAGGTGTTTCTGGTGTCGGAGGGTGGATCCGGTTTCTTTCCAACAATTCAAAACAACAGATCATCGGAGGATATAATGCTGCGACCAAAACGGGCCCGGCATTTTCTCGTATTCAGATACAGAACAATTTAGGCGTTGAGCTGACTGGAAGCAATGCCAAGGTGAGAAGAGAAGTTTTGTTTTCAGACGGGCATATTTACCTGAATGATAATACAATGGTAGTCGGGGATAATAATCCGGGTATCATCTCAGGATATGATTCAACAAAGTATTTCATTACTGCCAATACACCAGGGCTTGGAATATTGGTCAGGGAAAATGTCAGGACCAGTGACGGTCGTGTTGATTTCCCTATTGGGACAAGTATCAACTCGTTTACACCATCTGCTATTCGAAACGTTTCGGCACCCGGAGATGATTATTATGCTACTGTTGTCGATAGTGTTCGGGATAACCTTATTAATGGGAATAATTTACAGACCAGAGGCGTTAACAAAACATGGGAGATCGGAAAACTTTCTGCAGACCTCAATGGAGAGATTGAAGTTTTTCTACAACACGTGATCACTGAAGAAGGGTCTATATTCCAGGCAAACCGCAACAAAGCATTCGTCTCTGCTTACACACCGGGGGGATGGGATATTGGCTATCCGCAATCCCTGCCGGATGATGGATACCTGACAACCGGGAACATCTTAACAGGAAGCGGTACGAATAGAAGGTTGGCGGACAATATGGTGGGGACTTCATTTTATTTCAGCAAATTCACCGGAACGGGAGATAGCCTTAACACTAAACTTTGGTTTAACGCATACAGAGTGAATCCTGCCATTGTTAAGGCCTATT
>DATINK010000447.1:0-6185 GCA_035474355.1 Chitinophagaceae bacterium
TGTTTTAGCTGCCTGCTTTGTATAACTACCTCCATTTACCTCTCTCATGGGTTGGGCAGGCAATTTTACAATGGTTTCATCATAGCTTTTCTGCAGGGCCTCTTCAATCGTTCCCGAAAAGTTCATAGGTTCATGTATCCAGACTTCCAGGAATTCTCCCTTCGGCAGGTCAGCAGGACTCAATATATCCCCATCCGGGTATCTTGTTACATTCCATCCATTGGGAGGATGGTACATCACTTTGCCGAATTGATATTGCGATCCGCCCGAGTTGCTAAGTTCCTGTGTAACGGGTGTTGCAACAGTAACCGTTGCTTTTTTATCCAGTTTCATGGCATGCATCAAAGCATCGATACCATTTATATAGCTCTGGTCATTTAAGGTGATCAGCATGCTGAATTTTTTTCCAAACCCGCTGAATACGGTAAGTATCGCATAGGCATCCAGGTTCTGCACTTTGATCGGTGAAGAAGCAGAAACGGCTTTCCATCCATCAGGCGTGGTTTCTGATTCCGTTTTTGGATCCGCCTCAGCACCATGCGGAGTAGAGACTTTATTCATCCATTCCGATTTAAAATCTTTTTCTGCATCACCCAGGCTGGCAGATGATGCATACATAGCCAGTATACAGAAAGCCCCTGTTGTGGTATTGAAATCTGTATAGGTAACCACATCGGTATTTCCGCCCTTCGTCCAGTTTTTAGGAGGCGTATACGTTGCGATGCTGAAAGTTTCGGTCTGGGCAATTACCTGCTGCATGACCATTGCCAGCGATAGAAAGATGATTATTTTTTTCATTTGATTGTTTTAACTGTGTTATTTATAGAGGGGCACATTTTTGTTGATCTGTTTTGCATCGGGTTGTACAGGAAATGTTTTATCAATAAATGCTTTTAGCTGACCGCCTTCTTTCATATTCACCCCGCTGCCAAATCCTGCTGTCAGTGCTTCTTCCGCCAGTCCATAGTTGTATTTTGCTTTTCCCAGGTCCGCAACCAGTTTTAATTCAGATTCCCATAAAATGCCCAGGTCGGTAAAATGTCCCTGCCGGTCGATCGTGAGATACACCATTGATTTTGCCTCTCCTTCAAGTTCTACTTTCAGTCCCGGTGTTTTATATAAAAGGCGAGGCGTGTTTACACCAACACCAAACCCAAGCGTAAAATCACCACTACCCCGGTCATATTCAAGTTTACCGATCAATCCTTCCCCAGCTTCAATTTTATAAGACTCACAACTCAATTCCACTTTCAGCGCTCCCAGGGGTAACTCTACTTTACCGGGAATAAAACAATCAGGTACTACTACTGAAATATCTTCCTTAGTCTTTTTTTCGGCTTCTTCCATGGGTTTACAGGCTTTATAAAAGTAGCCGGTGTTGATCTCTACCAATACGCCGATGAATTGGGATACCAGGGAATAAAAAATGGACTTATAGTGATGATCATCTACCGATGCAACGTATGACCAGAAAGCCATATCGTTGAAATAGTCCTTATAAAGATGAAGGGCCTTTTGCTGATAAGCTACATTAATATCAGCGATCAGGTTCAGGTATTGATTCCGCACCTTTTCCTTGGCGGCGCAAATGGTAGCTATCAATTTATCATAAGCTGAATTATCTGCGCCTTCCCCGTCAATTTCTTCTCCGGCAGCTTCCTTTTTACTTTTATATTGTTCAGTTATTTGTTGTTGCCCTGCCAGGCAATCTGCAATGAGCTTAGCTTTTTTCTCCCTGTAATCTTTCTGATATTCAAAAAAGCGGGTAAAGCGATCATTGTATTCAACAGCTGCCATATTTAAAATAACGGCATTGGCAAAGATCCCAAAGGGACGAAAGGGGCTTCTTTTCTCTTTGATGGCTTTCATCATTTTCTCAGGCAGCGTTTTTCTTACTATCTCTTCTTCCTCCCTTTGCAGCTTATCATATTTTTCCTTTACCCTGGCCAGCATTTCTTTTAAAGCTTTGTATTGCGGTTGTAAAGTCGCTGTCATATTCGCATCCCTGCACTGGGGAAGCAATGGATATTTATCAAAATTGAAAAACTCCGGTTGCTTATACCGGTGCCGTATATAATCCATCAGGTTCGCGTTCGGTTTTAAGTAAGTAACCATGTTATAAGCTTCGGCATTCCATCCTCCCCGCAAAGAGTTCTCACCATATTTCAGGGCCATCGCTTTATTGCCCCTCTTATTATATATATAGGCAAGGGCCAGGTTGGCATCGGGATAATTCGCATAGGTGCCGATACATTGTTGTAAATATTGTTCTGCTTTTTTATCATCTCCGAGCTGCAGGTAAGCCTGTCCAAGATTATTCAGGATGATATTATTTCCTGGCTGTCTTTCCAACGCATACTGCAGTATCGGGATGGCATTGAAAGCCAGGCCGGCACCTGTAAGCATTCCCCCGGCATTATTCAACAACGTTGGATTGTCGACGTTCAATTCCGACCCTTTCAACTCCAGCAAAGCGGCTTTCCCCGTTTCGCCACTCATCCAAAACGCGATGCCGGTCCCCGTCATTTTTGCTGCGTTATCAGGGATATCAGAAATGTCTTTTCCATAAACAGTCCGCATTCTTTCGGTTAATACTGTGTTGAGATTATGCAGGTAGGAAACCAGTTCTTCTTTGGTGAATGTCCGGATGGGAAGAGCGTCCAGCAGTTTATTTTGTCTTGCCGGGAAATATAAAATATTTGAATCCGGTTTTTTGTTTTTGGAAACTTCCGGGATCGTTCCAGCAGGCAAATTCTTCCTCAGCGAATCAAATCCGGCATGTTGTGCTAAAAGTGAATGGCACAATAAACTTACGAGAGCTATGAATGGAAGTTTCTTTTTCATCAGACTGTTTATTTATTTTCCTTTCCGGTTATTTCTGTTCGCAGATGGTCCATTTGATATTGCTGATATCTGACCAACCCATATTCCCGCCGTCCAGGATGCTGAAGACTTTTGACATTGCCCAGAATTTAGAAAGCGATACGTTTTTTTTCAGCAACACATAGTTCTCATTGATCGTCTTGATTTTTGATCCACTCGTCATCCAGATGAGTGGAGCAAACACGACCAGGGATTCATTGCTGGCGAAAGTCTGTACCCTGGTTTCCGCATAACTGACTCCCAGCGCTGCAATACAGGTAGCTCCCTGGTTCAGGTTAAAACTTAGTTTCACGCCTAGTGTTCGCGAGTCATCAGCAAACGTACCGGGTATCGTGATGCCATTTCTCAAGTATCCATTCGTTTCGGCGATGCCCACTAATGCCTGGCTGGATGAATAAGCCATGGCAATCGTCGATAAGTAACAATTCCCGTAACTCCCTGACGCTCCCGCGATCAAAACAGAAGATGAAATGATCTCGCCCGCTGCAATACCACATACATCCAGGCATTGATCCGGACCCGACTCTAATGCCTGCGATTTGGATGATGAAGAGGAGTTCATCGTAAAACCCAAAAAATCGCCAAACTGTATCCCGCTGGCCAGGTCGCTGGGAAACACTTTTCTTATTTTGTTTTGATAACCTGCCTCATCGACTCTTAGCGCCGACCAGGTATCTTTAAAAAAAGATGAATATTTTTCTTTGATTTTTGCGGCTAAGGAATTTCTCTCTTTCGCACTGCTGGAAGCCTCCACCCTTTTCACATCATCAACATAGGCAAGATACCTGGAGTCCCCGCTGATCTGTCTCTCCAGTTGATCTTTGATGGGTTTCACGATATCGGTGATCTGCCGGACCTGATCCTGGGTAATGATCCCGCCGCCTTTCTCTCTTTGTGACATAGCGGGAAGCATCATGAAAAGAGCCAGCCCTGTAGTGAATAATCCTTTTAGTGTAGTGTGCAGTAATTTTTTCATAAATAATTTTTTACTTGATTGTTAATGGGAGCAGATCCATGATCTATTTATCGATCATTTCTTTCAATTTCTCTACCGGGAAATTGTCCTCCAGTTGCT
Organism: Chitinophagaceae bacterium; assembly: GCA_035474355.1. Classification (GTDB taxonomy): domain Bacteria; phylum Bacteroidota; class Bacteroidia; order Chitinophagales; family Chitinophagaceae; genus DATINK01. The sequence continues at coordinate 3,959 of DATINK010000447.1, forward strand.
TTTTGAAATATTGTGTGGGCCCGCTTTTATCCCAGCTCCAGTACAACACGATCATCTGGGGTATATAGCGCGGCAGAGTTTTATTGAAATAATCATTGTTGATGAGTACCATCCTTCTTCCGCCATCTTCTTCTGTCGTAAATCCCTTAAATGAGCTGAGATAATTGGTCATCACGATGGCGGGTTGTTGAAGATCGTCTTTGGTCTCATTATTTAATTCATCGTTAATGGGCTTTAACCGCCCGTTGAAATAATCTTCTGTCCTTTGTATGGTCTCTTGTTTTCGTTGCTCATCAGTTTTATAATTTTTCAGGTAACTGTTCTTACGCTGTTCCACATATTTAGGCTGGTTGTTTTTTTCAATGTCCAGCAATCCTTTTTGCTTTGCCGCTTCTTCTTCCGCTGCAGACCTGACCTGTATCTTTTGATTGACATCCTGCTGCCCTTTTTTTTCTTCTTCGATCTTTTGTTTCAAGGTTAGCAGAAACTGTTGGCGTGTAACAGGTTTATAAGGTAATTGTCCATTCCTGGTAATTAACACTGCATAATTTCGCGAAGCAGATGCATGCGGGTCATACAGGGTTAATCCTTTCCACTCCCCCACTTTTTTCGGAAGCAGCCAGGCCGTTTCACCTTCGATCGTTAACCAGGCCAGGTCATATTGACTCGTCATCAGCCAACCAAAACTGTTGAAGTATACCAGGGACCAGGTTCCTGTTTCACCACCCAGCATTAGTTTGTGAAGATTTTGATTGCAATACCAACCCCTGTACAATGAATTAAACTGGTAAGTAGCAGGACCATTCGTCACTACCGGGCTTCCTTCCATGGTTCGGTACCATTCCGCCCCAATCCCTTTCATATCTGTATAAGCCGATTGATACATTTTACTGATTGCGTCTATGCGGCTGATCATCTGCGCCTGGTTCTTATCCGCCCGCATGTTGGCGTCACTTACTTTTTTCCAGCTTCCTTTCACCTCCATGATCGCAGTCCCATCACATTTCTCATTCTGTGCATGGCAGTGATTGAACAGGCAAACAAGACAGCTGACTACGATGATCTTTTTCATTAATTATTCGTTTATGAATGTGCTGAATGAATACCCCGTGCGGGTTAATTAGTTTTTATTGAATCTCTTTAGGATATAACCTGACATTCTTATTGATTTGCTTATCGTCCGGTTGTACTGGAAATGTTTTGTCGATGGCCTGCTTCAACTGGCTGTTTTCTTTCATCGCCACACCGCTGCCAAATCCAGCTGTCAATCCTTCTTCCAGTCCGATACTCTCTTTCAGGTTGCCCATCTCAATGATCGCTTTTAACTCAGCTTCCCATAATACACCGAGATCGGTGGGTTTGCCTGTTTTATCAAACGTTATATATATCTGCGATTTGACCTCCGCTTCCAGCCCGGCTTCAATGCCCGGGGAGTGGAATAAAATATTGGGAACAGCAGCGCCTACTCCAAAGCCAAGTGTGACATCTCCGCTGGTCCTGTTGTATTCTACTTTTCCTACAAGGCCTTCGCCCACTTCCACCTTATATGCTTCACAACTTACTTCCAGTTTGAAGACTCCAAGCTTCACTTCAATTTTTGGCGTTAGATAACAGTCAGGCTCTGCGATCTCAAGTTCCTTTGCTTCTGACTTACCGGATGGTTCGAATTTGCAGGGATAGAACCTGTGTGTGGCGGCCCTGGATTCCATGAACCGGGTCGTGTTGATTTCATTTAAACCGGCCAGCATTTGAATCACAAGATGATAGAAATCTGCCCGGAAGCCATCATCATTGACGGATCCTACATAGGTCCAGTAGGCAATGTCATTGAAATAATTCTTATAATAGTCCAGCAATTTTTTCTGAAGCAATTCTGTCTGTTCGGCAAACTGAGGCAGGTAAGCATTACTAAGCGCGTTAACTTCCCTGCATTTAGCTTCCTGATCTCCACCATATTCCATTTTGTCATAGCGGGCCATTATTTTCTGGTATTCGGCTTCATAATGATCGCTCATGATGGTCCGTTCACGATAATAATTCAGCCGGAACGAATCAAGATGCTTCCATTTGTCACTGTATTCTTTTTTAAGAGCAGTCAATACGTTAATTCCAAATTCACCAAAAGGCCTGAGAGGGCTTCGGTTGCTTGCTCCGGCAGCTTTTATCTTCGCTGGTACCGTTTCGTTTGCCAGCAGCCTGGCAGGCCCGAATTTCCCGGTATAGCTCT
>DATINK010000448.1:0-5587 GCA_035474355.1 Chitinophagaceae bacterium
CTGCTTTTGTAAAGAAATATGCAAAGGGAGGTGAGTTCGTCCAGGTTTGGATAAATGCCAGTCTCCCGGTAAGCCTTGACGGTATACTGAAAGTGAGCGAATGGCCGTTCCTGAATTAAAAATCAAAACTGGATCGCATGCAGGCTGAATTTTCCTCTTGAAAATTCTATACTGGGCGTGGGGAATTTAAAGGCATTAAGTATATCCAGTGCAGTTTTCAATACCCTGGATCTTGTTTTGATTTTACTGAGATCGATATCGGGTGCGAAGAACCACTGGCGATAGCGGGGAATGTCGCGGTGATCAAAAATGATATTTCCATTTTTATCCCTGGCAAGGTTCTCTCTTCCTCCAAATAATCCTTCGGCTCCATAACCAATAGCCACTGATAACCAACCAGGGACACGTGATTTCTTGAAAAAGGACTTCAGGTTCAAAGAAGCCCAGTATGTCTGCCCGTTGTAATCTTTTAAGAGCCGCTCCATCGACCCTTCTCCGAAAAGATCATCGCTTCTTGCATTTAATTGCGGGTCGGTATATTTTTTTCTGTGAAATGAAAACTTCAGCCGGATCCTTTGTTCATCCCAGCCCAGTTCCTGGGAAATAACCGTCGCGCTTCCTAATAAGTTGCTGGCAAAATCCGTCCAGCTCCATCCCCATTCTGCGCTGAATCCATCCAGGACTTCAATGACCGTTTGATAAAAAATGCCGCTCATGCCTCCGATCCAGATACTTTTTTTTCTGCCAATACCTGTCCAGCGCCACATATCGATACTGGCCTTGCCTTCCATATAGGAACTATAGAGGTGACCGGCTTTGTCCATTTGTTTCCATTCGGGGAAATCATTGAACGTATGAAAATGTGTTTGCGGGTATTTTTTATACCAGGCAGCGTAGAGTCCGACCATGGTGGTTCCATATCCCAGGACATTCGCGCCGGCTACCAGCCAGATCCTTTTTTTATTCGGTGTATCCGGAAAATAAGGAGGATTGGCACGGATATTTTTCTTCTGCGTATCAGAAGACTGGAATGGCTGGGCTACCCCATGAATTGCAAACAAACAAAAGCAGGAAAGAGTGAAAGCCAGCGTTCGAAACACGGGGTTACCAGTTGATTAGTAACAAATTTACGTTTCCTTTGCGGTTCCGGTTTCTGCTTTTGTATTCGTCATTCAAAAATGTTTATACCTATATGGATGCTGTCATTCAGGAAAAAGTGAACTCATGGCTTAACGGTAATTATGATGCCGGGGTCAAAGATGATATCCGTCGTTTGCAAAATGAGGATCCCAACCAGTTAGCGGACGCATTTTACAGGAATCTTGAATTCGGAACGGGGGGATTGAGAGGAATTATGGGTGTGGGAACAAACCGGATGAATAAGTATACGGTGGGCATGGCCACCCAGGGCTATTCCAACTATCTCAAGATGAGCTTTCCGGGAGAGGTGAAAGTAGCGATCGCTTATGATAGCCGGAATAACAGCCGCTTTTTCGCGGAAACAGCAGCCCATGTTTTTGCTGCCAATGGTATCAAAGTATTCCTGTTTAATGATATGCGCCCAACGCCTGAACTTTCATTTGCCATCCGTGAGTTGAAATGCCAGGGAGGCGTGGTTTGCACCGCATCTCATAATCCCAAAGAATACAATGGGTATAAGGCGTATTGGAATGATGGGTCGCAATTGGTTCCCCCGCATGATAAGAATGTGATCAGGGAAGTGGAAAAGATATCGTCTGTGGATGAAGTGAAATGGTCGGGTGGAGAATCCAATATTACAGGTATTGGGACAGATTTCGATGAGCGATATATAAATATGGTAAAGGGATTGAGCATTTATCCCGATGTGATCGCGAAGCATACCGACCTGAAGATCGTGTATACTTCGATCCATGGCACGGGTATCAAGCTTGTTCCATCCGTATTGGAGAAGTTCGGTTTTAAAGACCTGCATATTGTAAAGGAACAAATGACACCCGATGGAAATTTTCCGACGGTTGCTTACCCTAATCCTGAGGAAAGCGAGGCCATGAGCCTGGGCTTACAACTGGCGGAAAAACTGGATGCAGACATTCTTTGCGGCACCGATCCCGATAGTGACCGTATCGCCATCGGTGTAAAAGATTTTGGGGACAAATGGATCCTGATGAATGGGAACCAGACCGCCGTACTTGCTTTTAATTATATGATCGAAGCCCGGAAGGCAAAAGGGATCGCGAAATCAAATGATATGGTGATCACAACGATCGTCACCACCCCGATGATCAGTGTGATCGCAAAAAAGAATGGAGTGGCCTGTTATCATGTCTTAACGGGTTTTAAATGGATCGCTGAACTGATCAGGCAAAAAGAAGGAAAAGAAAACTATATTATTGGAGGGGAAGAAAGTTTTGGGTTGATGATCGGCGATAAGATCCGTGATAAAGACGGTGTGAGTGCCGTTGCCCTGCTTTGTGAAATGACGGCATTTGAAAAAGAGAAAGGAAAAAGTCTATACGAGAAAATGATCGACCTGTATATCGAATACGGATTTTATAAAGAACACCTGGTTTCCATTACCAAAAAAGGAATGGATGGCCAGCAACAAATTGCCGCGATGATGGAGACCTATCGCAGCAAACCTCCCAAAACCATTAACGGATCACCGGTTTTTCAGCTGATCGATTATGAAATTCAAAAAGGACAGAACCTGCAAACAGGCGGCCAGTGGGATACGGGTTTACCGAAATCCAATGTACTCCAGTTCATTTGTGAAGACGGGAGCAGCATTTCAGCAAGACCCAGCGGGACTGAACCGAAGATCAAGTTTTATTTCAGTGTAAATGCTCCATTAAAGAGCCGGGCAATGTTTGAGTCGGTCAATAAGGAACTCGATGAGCGCATAGAGGCAATTATTTTGGAAATGAAATTGTAAGCCGCTTCATATATAAAGTCTTAATATATGAGGTAGACCCTCCTGTAAACAGGTCCAAAAGATTTGAATCCTTTCATTTTCCAGGCCGGCATGGCTCTCAGCATCTGTTCTATTGCCATTTCCAGTTCAACACCGGGTGGAGAGATCAATTTGACATCATAGGCCCCGCCCGATTCATTCAACATAAAGGAAAAATAAATCTCCTCTTTCTCATGTATCGAATTTTTTAAGTTGACAGGAAGCTTCAGGTTTTTTTGAATGAAAGATTCAAATTGCAGGTCGCCACCCCTGAATTCCGGGGCCTTTGCCCTGGCATTTTCAACGGACTCTTCAAATTTCTTCTTCAAATTATCAAAGAATTCTTTCTCAGAGATCTCTTTTCCATCTTGTGTATAATGTTTCGAGACGATAATTTTCCCATTTTCATCATATTCGGTGAATACAGATATTTTACCCGATGCATAAAAAGATTTACCAGTTCCTGCAAGCCCTGTATAATTCCCTTCAGAAAGCAGTATCCCATCCTCGGAATAATTTAAGCGGGTTTTCTTTTTTGTTACGAGGTCATTGGAGGAGTAAGAACGTAATTTGCCTGCATCGGTATACCCGAATGAATAGCTGAACAAGGGCTCGTCGTTTTCATATAGGGCGGAGTCAGTCAATAGCCCCCCGTAATTCCAGCTTTTCCATAAGCCTGTTTTCTTCCCTTTTTTAAACTCATTGGAAAAGGCAAGTTGGCCATCTTCATTAAAAGTATCGTGTCGTCCATCCGGAATCTGTAAAGTGACATCGATGTAAGATCCGTTGAAAACCTGGATGCCGGTTTTCATATTGGTGATCGTAAACCTGAACATTGAATCCCGGAAAACGGAAAGCCCCTGGTAACTTGCATTGGGCTGCGTTGTTTTGTTGAAATCTTTGTCCATGTAATAATAAATCGTATCTGACTGGGCGTGGGAGATGGAAAAAGAAAATGCCATGGCGGCTAAAAAAATAAATCTCGCAAAATGATTTTTTAAGTTCATATTAATCATCTTTATGCCTGGTCCACTAAAATTATTGAAAATCGGGTAAAATACCAGACGCTGAAGCGTTCAACCATGCGACCAAAAGAAGATACATACCGACACCAGGGCCTCCGGAAAAAATTAGTCCAGGTTGTTCAGGCCAAGGGAATTTCAGATGAAAGATTGCTGGCTGCTATGTTAGAAGTGCCCCGTCATTTTTTCCTAGACTCTGCTTTCGACGAAGTAGCGTACGAAGACCGGGCCTTCCCGATCGGGGAGGGGCAGACCATTTCGCAACCCTATACAGTGGCTTATCAAACCCAGTTACTGGAATTGCAGCCTTTTCAGAAAGTACTGGAGATCGGCACCGGCAGCGCTTACCAGGCTTGTATCCTTGCGGAGATGGGAGCACAGGTATATACGGTCGAAAGACAAAAGAAGTTATTTGATACCAATAAGAAATTTTCCTATTTAAAAAATTACCCGACCATCAAATATTTTTATGGAGATGGTTATGAGGGCCTGCCCACTTATGCGCCTTTTGACCGTGTACTGATCACTGCAGCCGCGCCGGAAATTCCACCAAAACTTCTTGACCAGTTAAAACCATCCGGTATGATGGTCATCCCGGTAGGAACCGGGGATGTACAGCAGATGATGCGGGTCACCAAGATCACAGAAAAAAAATTCAGGGAAGAAGTATTCGATCATTTTTCCTTTGTGCCGATGATCGAAGGAAAGAAATGATGAAAAATTAAAGATGAAAGATTAAAGATGCTGGTGTTTTAATCTATCATCTTTAATCTATCATCTTTAATCTTTAATTTTTAATTTCAGACGAACTGGTCGAGTAATTCAATCCGCTTCTTAATGGGGGGATGAGTAGAAAACAATCCCGTAAAAAAACTTTTCTTTTCGGTCTGTGGATTTTCTATGAATAATTGGGCCACATCGCTCCGTGTAACAGCTTCGATCAATGGATCGCCATCTATTTTGCGCAAGGCATTGGCCAGGGCATAAGGTTTTTTTGTCATTTCTGCTGAACCCGCATCAGCCAGGTATTCCCTGGACCGGGAAATGCCGAAGCGCAGGAAAATAGAAATAAAATAACAAACTGCTGTGACAGCAAGGGCGATCAAAACAATATAGCCGCCGTCTTTTTTCCTGCCGCTGCTGAAACGGATACTCCGGAATGCCATATTCGCCAGGAAGGCAAAGATCCCGACAAAGATGATCGAAATAATGAGCAGCCTCGTATCACGGTTCCGTATATGCGTTAATTCATGCCCGATCACACCTTCCAGTTCTTCGTCATCCAGTTTGTCAATGATTCCCCGCGATAAAGTCACCGAATAGGTTTTGGCATTGATACCACTGGCAAAGGCATTCAATGAATCATCTTCAATAATGTAGATGGCTGGGGTAGCCATGCCCAATTGTATGCATAGATTCTCCACAAGATTATATACCCTCATATTCTCTTTTCTTTCCAGTGGCTTGGCGCCCGTTGCCATCCGGATCAGCGCGGTATTGCCTGCCCACGCTACCGCGAACCAGATACCGACACCGATAAGTATAAAGGGAAGGGTAGACAGGAAATGAATGTTGACGGTTTCCATTTCCTGCTTATCCACAAAAAAGTAGAAAATATAGAACATACCCAGTA
>DATINK010000449.1:0-2812 GCA_035474355.1 Chitinophagaceae bacterium
TCATAAATAGGGTATGCACACTTCCTGCAGGCAGGGCAGCACCGCTCACCGATACGCCGGCCTGGTCATCCAGTAATTGCAGCAAACTCCTTCCGGCATATTGCTGAATTTGTTCTTTGTTGATGACTGTGACTACTTTTCCTGTAGTACTTTGTTTTTGTTCAAATTTGTTGGCGATCAAAACGACTTCATCCATGGATTTGGATATACTGTCTTCCTGTGCCTGTGCGACACAACTGGCTGACAGAGCAGCCAGTAAAAAAAATTTCTTTTGCATAAAGATTTTTTTACTTGACTGCTTCCGGAGATTATGTGTTTGTGGGACACAAACACAGGCTAGTGTAGAAATATAAAGCCCCAGGCTCTTACATTTCACGCCTTTCACCCGAAAGCTGATAAATGTTAACTGGAACTGGCAGGTCTTCTGGCTTGACCCAATCTAATTGCCTTCCCGTTTTGCAACAGTGGCGATGAATTAGATTTCCTTTCCTTCTCCCCTTTAGGGGATGGGGGCAGGGGTTGTATGGGTTTACAGCTACGGGGATAGCACCGGATTTACACCGGTTTCCCTATTATCCCGACAAGTCGGGAACCTGTTCCGGAACAAAAATAGGGATAAGAGAGAAATGTTAAGTTTTAAATTTTAAATGTTAAGTAAATGTTCAGTTTGAGTCATTTACTAAAATATATACAGCATCAGCTCCCCTGTAATCAAACCAATCGTAAAACGCTTTATTCGAAGATGGTTTACCAAGTGAAGTAACATACAAAGCAAAAACACTTCCCACAAAGCCGCCGGCTACTTTCGTGCTGAGAAATTTTCCATCAACAGCTTCTTTTAATAATTTCCATTCTTCGAGAGGTGTAGAATGGTAGGAAGGAGATGTAGAAAAATAGAAAGAATAACTATCTGTATTTGCTTCAATCTTTAACCCGATCTCTATATTCAATGAAGGGATGGCTTGGGATGCCAGTAATTGCATGCTGCTGTCTTTTGTCGATTGAAATAACTGGATGACAGGTGTTTTGTCCTCAACAGACAGGCATAAGTAATAAAAATGTGTTTCGTTTTGAAAGATCATTAATCCCGCTTTTTCATTTTCATTGGCTGCTTTAAACAGTAATGAGGTGGATGCGCTGCAGGCAAGGTTTTGTTGCCGGTGCGCTATAAACGAAGGATTCGATTTTCCGCCGCAGGTTTCCGGCCTGAGGTGCATACTGAGAAACCCCTTTTTCAAAGAGAGATCATGCCATTTTTCCCTGGGTGTTCTTAAGAATATCCACCTGTGATTGAGTGCGGGACTATTAAAATCATCATGATAATGAAGATTGCCACTGAAAGAATTGGAGACCTTCTTTGTCAGGGAAGGAATAGGTACAGGTAAACGATATTCTACGGTTTCTTTTCCTTCCAGTATCATTGGCCATCCATCGTTCCAGTTTACGGGCAACATAAAAGTTTCCCTGCCGATATTATAATAATTATCTCCATAGGGCCTGCAACCCAGGAACACGGCATACCATTTTCCATCTTTGGTATCGACGAGGTCGGCATGACCCGTGGTCGTGATCGGGTTTGCCCGGGCAGGATCGAGATGCCTTTGAGTAAGGATGGGATTATTCGAATAAGATTCAAAAGGTCCTTCCATTGAATGGCTTCTGAAAACCACTTCGGAATGCTCATAGGCTGTTCCACCTTCTGCACAAAGCAAATAATACCACCCATCTTTTTTTAAAAAATGCGGCCCTTCGATCCAAACCGGCTTTTTTGCGATATCTGTTCCGCCATTGATCAATATTTTTTCCGGCGTTTTTACTTTGAATGACAGGGGATCAAGTTCAATCATTCGGATGGTCCGATGTCCATTGTAAAGTGAATGATTTTCTGGTGGGATACTGTTGAATACGATATACAGCCTGCCATCGTCATCAAAGAACAGGGAAGGATCAATCCCCTTCACTTCAGGTAACCAGACCGGGTCACTCCAGGGACCCGCAGGGTTCTTTGCCGTAATGATAAAATTGCCCCCTTTGTCGATCAGGGTACAGGTGATATAAAAAGTTCCATTGTGAAAACTGATATCAGGTGCAAACAGCCCACGGGAAACACCGGCTCCTTCCTGGTCGAGTTGGGAACGCCTGTCCATGGCATGTCCAACCTGTTCCCAGTTCACGAGATCCTTACTATGAAAAATGGGCAGGCCGGGAAAATAAGCGAAGGAAGAATTGACCAGGTAATAATCATTTTTCACCCTGCAAATGCTGGGGTCGGGATAAAAACCAGCGAGGATGGGGTTGGTATAAAATTTTTGTTGAGATATCCCCTGGAAAGACCCCGACAGAAGGATAAAAAACAATACATGTTTTCTCATATTCATTTTCAAATTATCATTTTTAATAGTAGCACCCCACCCAATCCTAAAACAGAGATCACGGATTCCATAATTGTCCAGGATAAGAATGTTTGTTTCATCGAGAGTTTAAAAAACTCTTTGAACATCCAGAACCCCGAATCGTTGACATGCGAGCCGAATACACTTCCGGCACCCACCGCTAACACCATTAATTCGGGGGATACGCCACCTGAAGCCACGATAGGAGAAACAATTCCAGCGGCTGTAATTCCTGCAACGGTAGCAGACCCGATGGTAACTCTTAATAAGGCGGTTATCACCCAGGCGAAAATCAACGGATCGATCTTCCATTCTTTGCTGAAAGAAGTGATGTACTCCCCGCTGCCACTATCGATAAGCACTTGCTTCAATACACCACCGGCTGTAATGATCAGCAAAATGACTGCAATGCCCGAGAT
>DATINK010000450.1:0-9065 GCA_035474355.1 Chitinophagaceae bacterium
TTCTTCCACCCACGACCTCATGACCGTGAAAGGTCCAGCCCGTACCTTCTTCAAACCTTTTCGTAACAGGTTTGGCAATATCATGTAATACAGCAGCCCAGCGCAGCCATAAGTCATCACTGTTGGGAGCAAGATTATCCAGGACCTGCAGGGTATGATAAAAATTATCCTTATGGCCATGACCGTCTTTATATTCCGCGCCGGCCAGTTCCACCATTTGCGGGAAAATAAGTTTGAGGAGGCCCGTTGTATATAAAAGATCAAACCCAACAGAAGGTTTATCCGTAGCGATGATCTTGTTCAGTTCATCCGTGATCCTTTCCTGAGAAACGATCCTGATCCTCTCCGCGTCTTTAGTGATAGCAGCCAGGGTTTTTTCTTCAATCTTAAAATTCAGTTGCGCGGCGAAGCGGATGGCCCGCATCATCCGCAAGGGATCATCAATAAAAGTCGTAAGGGGTTCAAGTGGTGTTCGGATGATCTTATTCTCAATATCTTTTATGCCAGCAAATGGGTCATGCATTTTCCCATAATCAGCCTTATTCAAACTGATCGCCATGGCATTGATCGTAAAATCGCGGCGATCCTGGTCGTCTTTAAATGTTCCCAATTCAACTTCAGGCTTACGTGATTGATCTCTATAACTTTCTTTACGGGCTCCGACGAATTCAATGTCCAGTTCATTGGTATGAATATGTGCCGTGCCGAAATTCTTGAAATAATTGACAGCGGGTTGAGGATTGAATTTCTTTGCCACCAGCGTTGCCAGTTCAATTCCATCTCCAATGCAAACAATATCCACGTCCTTGGTCGGCCTCCCGATCAGTTTATCCCTCACAAACCCTCCTATTATATAGGCAGGTAAGGACAGCTCCTCAGCCGCCTGGGCTATTTTTTTGAATATAAACAGTTCTTTATCAGTGCAAACGATATCCATGGAGGGCAAAAATACGATTTACTACTTAGCCTCCCTGCCCTCCAAAGGAGGGTTCTTTGACTCCCTAATGAGTATAGCCCCCTGCCCCCCAAAGGGGGGTTCTCAGACTCAGATTGATCGAAGTTTTTTCGCAGTATCAGGGTCTAAAACCCCTCCTTTGGAGGGGCTTGGGGAAGCGGTAAATTTTTAAGCTTGGGAAGGCTTAAACATTGAGTGTTTCAAGTAATTGTGACACTTCGATTTTAAATGCACAATTAAAATGTCCCAGTGGGCAAGCTTTATATCCATGTATCCCACATGGGCGGCATTCAAGCTTTTCCTTTATCTCAACAACAAAGCTTTTATCTGATAATGGACCAAAGCCAAAAGAAGTCACGGTTGAACAATAGATCGCTGTCACCGGCGCATTCATTGCCGAAGCCAGGTGCATGGGTGCGGAATCATTCACATAATTCATAATCGAGTCTTTCATCAAAGATGCCGATTGAAGAAAACTGAGTTTGCCAGCAAGATTGATAATACCGGGATGAATTGCACCTTTTTCAATTGTATTTGACAATTCCTCTTCCGCAGGAGACCCGACCAGGTAAATTTTATATTGTTGAGGTAATTTATTGATCAGCTCGATCCATTTCTCAGCCGGGTATTGTTTGGTAAACCAAACAGAACCGGGCGCAATCACGATATAGGGCTGATTTTTATAGTTACTTACAGCTGCAACATCTTCTTTCGTTGGATATAAAACCGGTTTAGCGGGTTGATGATCTGTAAAATCAGCGATCAGCTCGTGATTCCTTTCAATTTCATGTTTGAACTCCTTATCATTCCCAAATACATGTTTAATTTTTTTCGTGAATCGAAAGCTCCAGGGATTTTTATCAAACCCGATCTTTTCTTTGGCTCCAGAAAATGCAGTTAAGAACCCAGTCGAAGCAAATCGCTGGAGATTGATCAGCTTATCATATTGATTCTTCCTGATCCGCCTTCTCATCTTCAGCAGATTTCCCAATTTATTCTTCGTTTTATCCCAGACCAATACTTCATTTATATAAGGATGTCCCATTAACAATCCCTCATTACCCTTGCGAACAAGAAAATCGGTCTGTGCATTGGGGAAATGCTGATGTAGTTTTTCAATCAATCCTGTTGCCAGGATCACATCTCCGGGGAAGGCTGTTTGTATGATCAGGAATTTGGGCATGGTTTCAGGACCTGAGAATGCGCGGCCCTCCTTTTTGCCATTTGATCACGGATGAAGGTATAGCGGGTTGAAGGTCGTCCTGCCGGTATTGAACTATATAATCCACTCCCTCTTTTATTTTTTGTTCGATCTCTGAAAAATTCGCGGGTGGGTTTTCTCCTGAGAAGTTTGCGGAGGTTGACACAATGGGTTTCCTGAATCTTTTGATGAGCTGCCGGCAGAAATCTTCTTTACAGATGCGGATGGCGATGGAGCCATCCTTACCTAATAGATTTTCAGCAATGCCGATAGCGCCTTCATAGACAACCGTTGTGGGCTTTGTCGTATTTCGTAAATATTCCAGCGCTTCGGGATCCGGGTTAGCCACATAGTTCAAGATATCTTTTTCATCCGCAACCAGGACGATCATAGATTGTTCAGCGGCGCGTTTTTTCAATTGAAAGATCTTTTCAACGGCTGCAGGCTCGGTTGCATCGCAGCCAATACCCCAGATCGTATCAGTTGGATACAGGATGATGCCTTCATTTGAAAGGGCTTTCAGACAGTTTTCAATATCGTTAGTGAAATCAGGCATATATAATCTGCAAATTTCAATATTTCACGCCAAGGCGCCAAGGAAGCGCTAAGAATACAATGAAGTTGCGGCTTTGCGTAAGCTTTGCGGCTTTGCGTGAAACACAATACTTTCGTAAAAATTCTTCAATGAAAGGACTGGTTCTGCAAGCCTGGAATGACCGGGAATTATTAAAGGATAAAAAATACATCGAAGCGATCAGGTCGGTCATTGAAGAACTCGACAAAGGAAGGTTACGCGTTGCCGAACCCGCCGGAACGGGTTGGCAGGTCAATGAATGGATCAAGCAGGCCATCCTTCTGTATTTCGCCATTCAGCCCATGCAGACCTGGGATATTGAGCCCTTCCAGTTCTATGATAAAATGTTATTGAAAAAGAATTACAAGGAGATCGGTGTACGTGCCGTGCCACATGCGTTTGCTCGTTTTGGCGCATACCTGGGAAGAAACGTGGTATTGATGCCGTCCTATGTCAATATCGGGGCTTATGTAGACGAAGGAACCATGGTCGATACCTGGGCCACGGTAGGAAGTTGCGCCCAGATTGGAAAATCCGTCCATTTAAGTGGTGGGGTTGGTATCGGTGGGGTATTGGAACCCCTCCAGGCCTCTCCGGTTATTATCGGGGATGGCGCATTTATCGGCAGCCGTTGCATAGTTGTTGAGGGTGTGGTGGTTGAGCAGGAAGCCGTACTTGGCGCAAATGTTGTATTAACCCAGTCGACCAGGATCATTGACGTGAGCGGTCCTTCGGCCAAAGAGTACCGGGGCCTTGTCCCTGCCCGGAGTGTGGTTATTCCTGGTTCCTACCCTAAAAAATTTCCTGCCGGCGAATATCCTGTCGGCTGTGCTTTGATCATTGGACAAAGAAAACCGAGTACCGATCTGAAAACAAGTTTGAATGACGCTTTAAGAGATTTTAATGTCAGCGCTTAGTTGAACAATAATAAAAAAGAGTAAAATGAAAGCCATATTTCTAACTACCGTTCTTGCTTTATCATCTATATTATTAATAAGGTGCTCTTCTGAAGATGTGGATGTGCCTGGTCCTTTACAAGGTATATGGGTGGAGGATTCGGTGAAAAATGATGCAGGCTGGGATAAATCCAATGGAGACGCATTACTCCGTTTTGAAAAGCAAGCCAAGAAAGCCAATGTTTTTAAAGGCAATCTCTTTGATCCGGTGGAAAATAAATTCGCATGGTCAGATTCTTTTGCTCTTAAAAGTGCAGGCAAAAATGCCTGGACATTTAAGATTGAAGACAGGAAAGTCTCTGTCAAAATGAATGCATACGGCCATTTAATAGTGAAGGGTTTATTCATGCACGAAAAAGACCCGGTAGAACAGATATTTGTGAAGAAGGAAAAAGAATAAAGAATAAGAAATAAGGAATCAGGAAGTATAGTTATCTAATATGATATTCCTTTTTTAAAAACGCAATCGCGTTAACCGCTTTCTCATACAACAATTTCAGCCTGCTTTCAATCAGGAAGGCGCTGCCTTTGATCTGGTGAATATAATAAGCAAGATCCTGCTGAATGGCCGGATCGTATGATCGTAAATGCGGATTATCGGCAGGCTTATTTATCCCATCGATCGTGACCATTTTGTCAAATACAAAAGAGTTGAACATCCGGGATAAGACAGGATCTACATTTCTTCTTTCAATACGCTCATCATCCTGGTTAGAATTGATATATTCTACAAGCTTTTGATAGGCTATCATACTGTCCGCAGCCTGTTCATTCCTGATCAATCTTAAAGAACCCGAATTTCTTAATTGGGTGATGGTTCGGTCATTACTTTGGAACCGGACTGTTCTTACAAGCAACCTGCCTAAGTAATACAGGTCGTTTTCATAACCTTTTATTTTTTGTTCACTTAACAGGCCCATTAATGAATCCAGCTGTCCCCGTTTTACATGCCGGAAAACCAGGTTCTTGTTAATAGCCGCGGTGTCCGTTTTCAGATCTTCAATAAATGACTGGATAAACTGCTTTTCCCTTTTATGTTCGATCATATGCTCAAGCTGATATTCAGCCAGGAAACCGCAGAAAACAGCCAGGAACAGCATAATAAATTCCCAGAAATAGGATTTCCAGGTTTTCTTTCCGTGTGCAGCATGTGAATGGGGATGTACTTCCATAATTAGCGCATTGTTTTGGTGATGCTGAAGCAGGCGATAACGCACAATGTAATCTTATACCAGCAAAAACAAAAAACCCTTACCAAACTTCAGTTCAGCAAAGGTTTTTTATTCCTTATTTCTTATTTCTTATTCCTTATTCCTTATTTCTAATTCCCCGTCGGTGCCGCGGGCTTAGTCAGGATATCATCATTAGTAACACCTTTTTTCTTGGAAACATTCTCCGTGAGCTTTCCAAAATTCCAGGTAAGTGAGAGTACTCCTGCACGCCTTTTCTGCCGGGTCATATTCAGGTTGTAAAAATTCTCATCCTGCGTAATCGTTTTAAAGTCGTGGGTTTTTTCAATAAAGTTTACGGCCCTTAAAGAAATATTGATCTTGCCCTTAAATATTTTGTAATTGAAGGCCACATTGTGCCAGAAAGTGAAAGGGAAAGTGGTTTGAATGGTCTGGGGGTCTTTCCATAAACCTATAAAACTGCTGATGGTGAATTTGTCAGAGAACTTATAACTCGTGTTCATGTTGATATTAATTCCAAAACCACTATTGGATTGCGCGTGGTTGGCATTATTGGTAACCTTGCTGTAACGAAGTGAACCATTTATAAACAGGCTCCATTTGGGTGTGATCTTCGTGCTGAAATTCAGGTTCAGGCTGGATTGAATTTCCTTACCGATATTCAGGCTGGTGGTTGTTGTGATACCTGTTGATGGGTCAAAAGATGAATACTGCAGTATCTTATTACCGCTGTAGCTTCCTTCAATATTGATGCCGGCAAAGGTGTTTTTCTTTGCATAGCGCAGTTGAGCAGTCAGGGCATGACTGGTTTGCGGGCCCAGCTGGGGATTGCCGTATGAAATATTCAGCGAATCGTTGTTGAATACAAATGGATTCAGGTCCCAGATAAAAGGCCGCTGTAATCTCTTCGTATAGCCCAGCACCAGGGTGAACACCTGGGTCATGCGGTTAGTCCATTGAAGATTGGGAAGCAAAGTGGCATAATTGCTTTTCACCTGCGTATGAGAGGTGATGAAGTTGCCATCGATGTTTGTGTATTCAATGCGGGCACCCAGACGGAAACTTGATTTCTGCACGCGCAGGGTGAACATACTGTAGAGGCTGATCACATTCTGGGTATATTTGAAATAATCCGTGTTGGCGGCATTCGTCTTAAAATTATCCGCCGCATTGTATTTGATCTGGCTTTGGAAATCGGAACTGGCGCGGCGCAGGATGGCTTTTAATCCTCCTTCAAATTTGCCATTCTTTTTGATCGGTATGCTGTTATCGGCCTGGATGGTAAATTGGTTGTTGATGGCATAACTGTTGTTCACTAAGAAACGATCCTGTCCGGGGTTATCCTGGATACTGTTCAGCTCCGAATTACTTTTACCAAACTCACCCAGGAAGCGCAGGCTGAACTCCCTTTCCTTATTTTTCTTGAAATGTTTGATATAATCGGTTCCTACATTGATCCCCGGGTTATCGCTTTTATTATCGAGGTTATAATAACTCACGGTCGAAGGACTCGATGAAAAATCCGTGGTGATCGTCTGGTCCGATACGGTTTTGTTCATCCAGCTATTGATATTCGAATACAAACTGATCGTGTTAAGGCTGTCAAGGTCCCAGCTCAATTCCACGTTACCGAAACTCCAGTTCGAATTGCTGTATTGGTTTCCTACCAGGGCTCTTTTAGAATAAATAATGGGTGATGTGGGGATGGTGGTATTGGTATTATACAATAATACAGGATCCGAAAAACCTATATTCAGAAAAGCGCTGATCCCGATCGAGCCTGATTTAGCGTTCCCGTTCAGAGAAAAATTATTCACCTTATCGCTTGTTCTTGAGAAAGTAGAAAGCGTACCGTTATAGCCAACGACTTTTTTCCTGGTGATCAGGTTGATCAGCCCGCCGATTCCTTCACCATCATATTTGGCTGAAGGGGTGGTGATCACTTCAATCTTTGAAATGAGCGCTCCCGGAAATCCTCTCAGTGCTTCTTTGATGTTCCTGGCGAACATAGAGGTTTCCCGGCCATTGAGCAGGACTTTAAAATTCGACTTCCCATTCACTTTGATATTATCCTCGCCATCTACTGTCACAAAGGGTGTCTTTCGCAGGATATCTAAAACCGTTTCGGTTTTGTTGGTCGGATCATCTTCCACATTAAATATGATCTTATCATCCAGCTGTTCGACCATGGGCCTGATGGCAGTGACGGAAACTCCTTTCAGCATGCCGCTGGCTCTTGACAGTTTCACAGGTTCAGTTTGCATATCTCCCGGTTCTGCACCCACGACAATATTCACCCGTTTTTCTTCAAAGCCGGTATGAGAGAAAGAAAGAATATAATTTCCGGGAGCCGGTTTATTGAATTGAAAACTTCCATTGTCATTGGAGATCGTGGTCTGCAAAGGCGTTTTGTTTTCCCCTTTAAAGATCCTTACCGTTACCAGTCCAAGGGCCTTAGTACTGTCTGACACGCTACCAGACAACTTCATTTTATTTTGAGAAAAAGCCAGTGAAGGCAGAATGAAAAGCAGGGCCGGTATCAGGACGGAGCGTAAAAATGTTTTCATAGCATTACTTTTTGCTGATTAATAGGGGCTAATTTAATATTAAGTATAACGAATTCCTTCGTAGATGAGTAACTATTGTGATGAGAGGCTGGGAATTAATGATGTAGGGTTAACTGAGCCGTGAAAACTGTCGGATTATTACCTGTGGACCAGCGCCTTCAACTACATTTTTTTGTATTGTTGAAACAGGGACTCATATAAAGCTAATTCGGTTGGAGAAAAGTCTTTTTCGTTTTTTAGCGTTGCCATCGCTTTTTGAATGGCATCTATCGCTTTTAATTTATTTTTTGCCCGCCAGTACATATCTGCCATTTTGCTATACCTGTCTGGAATATTCATATTGCCAAGCTCCCCGTAGTGATCAATTTTCGCCTGGTAGGCTGCTGCACCTAACTCGTAGATCTCAGCCGGAAATTCTATTTTCTTTGCATACTCATTGATGGCGTCAACAATCACACCATAGGGAGGATCTTCATAGACAGGGGTTACCATCAATACTTTGCCATACTCATAGGCTTTAGAAGAATTTGTTTGCAATAGGCAGGAAAAGGTTTTATATGCAATATGCGTTGCGTATTTCAGCCTGGGTTCGTTCTTAATGATCTCATCGATCATCAACAGGGTTGAATCCGGCTTGTCAATACTCCCTGGTTTAAAAGTATCGTGGTCATACTTCATCAAATCCCATCTCAATGAATCATCCAACGCAGCTAAATACTTATTCAAATTCCGTTTGGCCAAAGCTTCATGTATATCCCAGTCATTGTTTACTATTTTATGCAACACTTCATCCATATCTTTCGGGTGTCCAATCCAGGCCAGTCTTCCTTCTGTATCCAATATTAAAGTCAGGGGTATGCCCTCCGACTTTAAAGCTTTACACCAGCCAAGACCAGTAAAGCTGCTATCCATTGTCGCCACAACATAATCCATCCGCTTCCCCATGCTATCCACAAAAGCTTTTACTTTTTCCAGGGAACTGGATTTCTCTTCATAGATATCAATACCTAAAATTGTAAGCTTATCCTTGTATTCATTGGCTAAGGCGGAAAGATGAGGCATAAATGCAATACAGGGATGACACCAGGTTGCCCAGAACTCCAGCACGTATACCTGGCCTTTTTCAAAAGATTGGAACGGTTTGCCTTTTAACCAATCACGCACCTGGATAGGTGGAAAAGGATCTCCAATGTTTAGTGAAGCTGATCGGTCATTTTGAGCATGGGTCGTACCCGCTATAATAGATAACAGCAGTAATAACCGTGTATGTAACCTCATAACCATCTTGGATCTTGCCTGGCCTACTATTAAGTTACAAATTATAAGGCAGGTCCCTGGCAAAGGAAGGAAAGCTCCTGATTTTCTCTATTTCTCAGGGTAAATAAAGCCCCTTGAAAAATTTAATCCTGGAGGAGGGCATGAATGTTGTCCAAAAATCTTTCTTGTTTATAATATTTTTACTTACCAGCCGTAAATAATCCGTTATTGATCTGTAGATAATCGCGTAAGCCAATAGCAGGTTCACAAACCAGGAACTATCAATTTGGTTAATCCTTGCAAGGTAAAGTAAGACTCCAAACGGTACTATGATAACCAGGTAATATAGAACTGTATTTTTCATC
>DATINK010000451.1:0-4188 GCA_035474355.1 Chitinophagaceae bacterium
TTATTATGAAAAAGCTATGCTTACTGCTGAACCTGCTATTCTTTTTCAGTTTCTCAAAGTCATGGTCGCAGGTTGAAACGACTTCCACGCAGGCAGATTGGGTAGCGACGATGATGTCGTTTGTTTCGAAAGTTGTCGATAAAGCTGATATCTCGATCACCACGAATCTCATGGCTGAATCGGATCAAACTAAAACCCTAAGCGGGAATTGTAATTTCTTCGGGGTAGCCAATGTTCAGTATACAGGAAAGTTCGACCAGGGGGGTAAGCTTACAAAATTTATAGCAGAGATACCTTTTCTCCAGCAGGTAAATCCTTCGAAAGTTTCGAAGATGCTCAAGTCCGGCGACTGGATGAATTTATTTCTTCCCGATGAAATAAAAGACGGCATATTCCTGAGCAAATATTATATCGATTTTACTCAATCAATGACTGTTGAAAATGTGGGTGCTGATTTCACTTTTCAGCCAGTGATCCCGTTGTTTGGGCTAAAGACACTTCGGATCTCCAATATTACTATTGGGTATAAGATCGAAAAACCTTTGACGACACCGAACTTAACAGGGGTTTTCAGAGGTTCAGTTTTATGGGGTGATCCTACCAGCAGCAATGTGATCACCACAACTTTAGAAACCAATCTTGTTCGGGATCCAAAGAAATGGTCGATCAGTATAGCAACTGAAAATGTTTCTATTAACAGCGTATTTCAGAATTTCGGACTTACGCAGCCCCTGGTACCTGCGAATGTCAACAGTCTTCTGACTGTAAACAAGGCAAAACTGACAGTAAAGCCATTTGCGTATTCATTTTTATTTGAAGCGACAACGCCGCTGATCACGGTAAATTTCCTGGTTAAGAGAGTAGACGTGGATGGAAAACCTATAGCAACTGATACTTTGAATGCGAATACCAGCCTGACAGGCGCCTATACGGCTAAACCCACACCACCTGCAGATGATCCGGATCCACCCCCTACGCCTCCTGCAGAAGTTAAGCCGGTTCCGCAGAAAACACATTCCTGGGGGATCATGATCGGGTTCTCTTTACCCGAGAGCAATGATGAAGTGCAAGCCATCAAGTGGATGCGAAAGATACAGTTGACAAATATCGGTGTGGTTTTTTCCAGCTTTAAAGATGCGACTACCACCAACTTACCCATATTCGCCAACCTGGGCTCTGGTGAAACTTTGCTGGAAAAGGGATTCAGTTTCGTTTCCTGGATATCTGTTAATGACCTGTTTACCAAATTCAAATTACTGAAACCCCTGAAATCTTTTTCCACTTTTATGCAACAGGCTAACCCGGTTGATAACATTATGTTCCGTGCACACGTGCCCTTAGATATCAATAGTGAATTCAGCCTGGAAGGGGATATCAATTTTAATGAGAAAATGCAATTGGTACCCATGACGCATATTCTGGACCTAAAACAATTAAAACTGGAAGTTGCGGTTACACCTACCAGTACCAATGCTTCTTTCTCATTCGGAGCGGTATGGGATATGATGATCGATCCCACGCGAAACACACCGCTCACATTTGCAGCCAACATGTCCGTAGTTCCCAATGCAGCTGCTGCATCAGTTACGCTTGCGGTTTCCGGGCAAATGAATTCAGCCTGGAGTAATCCTTATGGAATGCTTGGCCTGGGTATCAATAGCCCCAAATTTAAAATGGGTCTGAGTTTTTCAGATGCGCTTATTCCCATACCAGATGATATTTTCATTACGGGGCAAATGATGTATGGAAAGATTGTGGGGGATGTTACGCTGGGCATTAATTACAATGAATTGATGAAGAACATGCTGATGGCGAGGGTATGTAACCTGAGCATGGCAAATGCGGTGGATCAATTCAGCGCTGGTATGATAAAGACCAAATGGGAAGGTACAAAGAGTAAATACCTCAGCATGCTGGATGATGTGTTGAATATGGAATTGAAAGATGTTTATTTCAAAGCCATCTTATCCGATAACTCCGACCTGATGGCAGGCTTGCGGATGGAGGCAAATTATATGGATAAATGCGGTCCTGCAACTGCTCCGGACCAGAATTGGTTACTAGGTGTTCGACTGGCCGGTGCGGCAAAATTTGCCGGTTTCAACGGCAATTTTGATATGGGTGTGGAAGGAAGCCTGAGCAGTTTAAGCGGTGGTATTACGATGAAAGCGAAGATGGACAGGATCAATATCACGAGCAGTGGATATACTATTTTCAGGTTTTCAGGCGCAGGGGAAATGGATCCATTTGAATTATATCTTGATCTCAGCAGTAACAATCTTCTGAATGGAGTAAAGGGACTATTGTCAGATCCCAACGGATCTAAATCGGGAATAGCGATAGTGACTTCAGGTGTTCCCATTTATATAAGAGCGAAACATTCCGGTAAACAGATCAATGTGGAGGGCGCAAGCAAGAACATGCAGGCTAAACTGCAGCAGTGGACTTCTAATACTTCAGGTGCACAGCAATTTACATTTGAAACAGTCGCCGATGGTTACTATTCTATCAGGAACATGAATAGTTCAATGAATCTTGACGTACAAAATGGTCTCCCTGTCAATGGTCAGCCTGTATGGCAATATGTTGCCAATACTACTCCTGCGCAACAGTTCAAGCTGGTTCCAAAGGAGGGAGAATATTTTGAGATCGAATCAAGGCTTAACCCCAACCTGGTGCTTGATTTTAATGGCACCAGTGACGGAGCGCCATTGACTATTCGCACGCGTGCTAATTCGGCTAACCAGCAGTTTCAATTGATTCCGGTTGAACCAACAACTGAGCCGTTGGCTGCGGGTAGTGACCGAATCTTTTACCTGAGCGGGGGATTGAATATTCTTGAAGCTGGCCAGGGCAGGGCTTTGATCGAACTGACACCTACAGGTTATAAAGCAACTGTGAAAGGCAAGATATATAAATTCCTGGATGGAACCATTGACGCAACGATCGGAAGTTTCAGGGATATCCCGCATACTACATTTATAAATGCGCAGGTCAATGTCGGGGCCATTCAGCAAAAAATCATTGACGGATTGTCCAATGCGATCGGAAACATTCCTTTTTTCAATGAACTGAAAAAAGGTTTTGTTCTCAAAAGCATTTCATTCAGTGGCTACCTGGATGGATTAAAGAGTTCCGCAACTGCGAAAATGCTATTCAAAGTGGCTGGGCAGAGCTTTAGTCCGGGTATTGTGATCAGTATGAATAGTACAGTTGATTTCCTGGTGAATACAGTTGTTGCAAGGATCAGGGAAACAGCATCTGGCGCAATTGCTTATGCAAAAAAATTATTTGATGACGCGATCGTATTCGCAGCCAATACCGCAAAGCAGGCACGGGATGCGGCCGTTGCCGCCTATAACCTGGCAAAGCAAACTACACAGGCGGCCATCAGTACAACAGTGAACCTGAAAAATAAGATCGTTGGAGTCGCCCAGGCTTCTTATGCAGCGGTGAAAGACGGGGCCTTGAAAGCGGCTGCCAAATTGCAGCAATTCCTTATTGATTTTGGAGGTTTTTCCAGGGACTTTGTGGCTAAAATATATAAGCAAGTCCAGAATGCGTTTGAAAATGGCTGGTCAAGTTTCAAAAACGCATTCGAAAAGGCATTTACACATGCTGACAACGAAGAGTTGATACTATATAATGGCCCGGCATACAGGATCTATTCCAAAATTCAGAATGGCGTGTTGAAATCACCGATATCAAGAGATAGGAATTATCCTGTTGAACTGGGGACTCCTAACAACAGCAATACAGCGTACTGGCAGATCGATCCTTGTGATGAGGACGGCAAATTTTACCTGGTATCCGGTTATAGTGGAATGAGCATTACAAAAGCAAGGCATGAAAAAAATCAATCCCCTTTCTATTGCACCATCATTCCACATGAATCTGATCATAAATCCAGGGAAAGGATGATCATGGAACCCGTCCCGAATGAACCGGGCTGGTATTTCCTGAAATACGCGAATAATAACATTTATGTAGCCATGAAAACTGTAACGGTGAACATAAATAATCTAAACAGACAGGCCACTGTTCTGACGGCTATAGGTGCAAAATCTTTTGGGGATGAGGCAAAATTCAGGTTTGAAATGGCAGGTTTGATTGATTGGAAATATTTAAAAGATACACCCTCTACCTTTCCACCAAGGGTGAACTTTATTGCTGATCTCAAAGAGGGAG
>DATINK010000452.1:0-2614 GCA_035474355.1 Chitinophagaceae bacterium
CTGAACCAGCCCTACGATGATATGAAGACCGGTGATGGAATCCCGGGAACTGAAAAGATCAACGCCGCATTCAACCGATCTGCTGTTGTAAGAAGAATGGGAGCCAAGCTTGTATTTTTCTTTAGCTGGTTCTTATTACTGGCGGCCTGTGCAGGGCTGGCAGCTGTAAAAAATTTCGATCCGGGTATATGCCGGCACCTTTCGATAGGACTTGTCTTGCTTTATTTCATTTTTGTCTATATCTCGTATAAACATTCCCCCCTGGTTGCTTCGTCTGAAAAAACCTGGTGGGGGTTAAGAACAGGAAAACCGCTGGACATTATTATCAGCAATCCCGTAAAAGTGTTATTGTCCATCAGCATGCTGGCGGTTTTTGTCTTCATTGATATCGGGTTCGCCATCGTTTTCCTCAATTTCTTATTATTCAATGAAGCCTTTCTTTGCATTAATTATTCCATCGCGGGATATTCAGCGGGAAGCCGGAAGAACGCAGGTTTATTTGGCTTGTTTGGATTTGCCTACCTGGCTATTTTCCTTATTAATCTATTGTATGCACCGGCGATATTAAATAAGATGCTGGACCTGCCGCAGACATTTTATATCGGCGCATATATCTTATTCGCTGTTATCATTGCCCAGAATTTTACACGGTTGCTTACGAATTTTTCTTCGCAGAAAAAAGTACTTACAGGTTTTGTCGCTGCTTCCCTGCTCCTGGCGAGTGCATTATTGTTTTTCCCAAAAGATAAGATCCTGGAAAAAGCAGAGATCACCCGGTACCGCATCAATGTGATGAGCATGCCGGTAGATAAAGCCATCGAATCGGCTTATCGCGACGGGAAGACCTGGGAACCCGTGATCCGTGCTGCACAAAATCAATGGTTCATTAATACGTTTATCTATGAAAAGAATAATCCTGCTGTTCAGACTACCGGTTTTCATTTATTGCCCCATTCCCCTCAGAATAAAGGCGCCAAATATAACGCACAGGCCTCTGACCTGGTGACCAGCCGTTTCTTCATTGCAGAACACGGAAAGTTGTCAGTGCTGTTATTTGTCCTTTTACTCATGTTGCCGATCAGCCTGCTGGCTTCATTCTATAAATTATACCCTGATTTTACCAACCGCATTAATTCGCATTATCCAACGATCACTGCGGGTTTTTCTGTGTTGAATTACCTGCTGATCACGGCCATGCTGGTGATCCTTGCTGCCACGGGGAGGTATATCTTTTTCGGGCAGGACCTGCCATTTGGGAGTATCATCAGCAAACAATCGGTATTATTTCCTTCGATACTGATCATTACTGCGGTTTTGTTATTCAGGAATATTCAACTGGAACATTACCCCAACCGGAAGAAACTCCTTCCTGGTTTGATCGTCTTATCCTGCGTAGGCGGACTTTTATTCCTGGTGAAGCCGGTATATAATAAGAACCGCGATTTTACGGTGAACAATCTCGCGAAGGATATGGATGCCTATATACAAATGAGATTGCAGCCTGTGTTGGATTATTTCGACAGTTCCAGGAAGACCAGACGCATGTCATTTGCCAATAAGGACCGGTTATTTACAGATTCCCTGCGTACACTATTAGATGAAAACTATCTACAGGATGCAGGAGGATTATTTAACCAGGAGATTGAAAGTTATACCCGTTCCGGGTTCAACGGGCATCTTGACCAGCGCAAGCTGCTTTATCTTGATCTGTATTCAGGACGTCCCCAACTTGCAGTAAACGACAATTATTTCCATATTGAACCACCTCCCCACCTGCAGCAGTACTGGACGGGCAATGTTTTCGGAGACTCTACCGTATTTAACCTGAGTTACTGGGATTCCCGGACTGGTTATGTTGCTGAGAAAAGACTGGATAGTTATACCAATCAGCCACTCATTCCTCTTACTGAAGATCTTGACCTATCCTTCCGGGCTTCTGCGGGCGAAAATCTTTATGGTAAGCTCTGGATTGTCAATAAGGGCAAGGAAACGCTACATCTCAATTACTGTTGTGAAGAACATGAACTCACTGCAGGGGATAGCCTCCAGCTTTTTAATCCGGACCGGATCAGCATTACTGATGCGGCTTCGCATAATGAAAGAATACTGGTGATCGAGCCGGATGCTTTCATGAAGAATTATTATGTAAACGGGGGACGTTACTTCATTTACCCAATGCAAAATCGCTTTGTATGGGCGAGAAATTTCTCCGAGAGTGTTTCCTCCGAATATACCCGTGCAGGTACCGCTTCCAGGAATGCATTTTTATCATTTGATTTTGAGCTGATGGATTCCTTATCAGCCAGGATAAAGAAAGTGATCGGCCGTGATACAGCGTATAAGAAGGGATCTGAATACGGGATCTGTATTGCCGATGGAAACGGGAGGTTGGTCGCCATGACTGATTTTATCAAAGATTTCAATCGCCCTGATCCCAATGACAAAGCTGGTTTTGTAAAGGCGATCCAGGGTGAAAATGGTTTTATCTCACAATCCTTATTGAGAAAACAGATCGGGAACATCAATTTGCTCAGGATGAATCCGGGACCTGGTTCGACTTTCAAACCAATAGTCTTTTCAGCGATCGCTTCCCAATTGAATATCGACTGGGATC
>DATINK010000453.1:0-1875 GCA_035474355.1 Chitinophagaceae bacterium
CGATCTACCTGATGAAAGTAAAACACGCGGTGATCACTTCGGTGGACCGGGATGAATTACCGGATGGTGGTTCGATCATCTGGCAACATACCATCAAAGCAGTTAAGAGCCTGAATCCTGAAACGACTTTAGAAACCCTGATCCCTGACTTCAAGGGAAAGAAAGAAGATATACAACGTGTCATTGATGCGGCTCCTGAAGTTGTTTCCCATAATATTGAAACCGTGGAGAGACTGACAAGGCAGGTGAGGATACAGGCTAAATACTGGAGAAGCATGGAAGTGATCCGGATCTTAAAAGAAGGAGGGATGCGCACAAAAAGCGGGATCATGCTGGGATTGGGAGAAAAAAAGGAAGAAGTGATCCAAACCATGACCGACCTGCGTAATAACGGATGTGATGTGATCACCATCGGGCAATATCTTCAGCCCACTAAAAAACATTTACCGGTTTTTCGCTTTGTTCATCCTGATGAATTTGCGGAATATAAAGAGATTGGATATGAGCTCGGGCTCGATTATGTGGAAAGCGGGCCGCTGGTACGCTCTTCTTATCATAGTGAGCGGCATGTGATACCCGGAGAGGGGAGAAAATCATATGAGTCATATAGGTCAAATGGGTCATATCAGTCAAATGGACAAAAATCAAACGCGTCATTAATTGAATAATCACTCTGTGGTTCTCAGGATCTCTGTGGCTCTCTGTGGGCTATTTCTCTTTGTCAATTCATCCTATTCTCAATTAAAATGGCAGAACGTAGATTCTTTATACCAGCCATTACCTCCATCTGTCCATGTTTATTTTACAAATGAAAAGGTTGACACCGGAATGTTCAGGGCCTATTACCTGGTGGCGGACCTGAAAGACAAAAAATTAGATTTCACAGTTGATACCGCACTCGACCGGAGATTGACGCCTTCAAAATTCTTCGAAAGAGATGATCATCCTTTAGTGGTAGTGAACACTACTTTCTTTTCGTATGAGACGAACCGGAGTTTGAATGTGGTGATCAGGGATGGAAAACTGTTAGGCTATAATATTCATACTGTCGCTGGCAGGGGAAAAGACACTTTAACTTATAAGCATCCGTTTGGGAGTGCGATTGGAATTAAAAAGAACCGGGATGCCGATATCGCCTGGACCTATACTGATTCGTCGTTGCGATCGGCCTATGCAGTACAAACTTCCAAAGCCCCGTTGATAGATTCTCTAAAGACTTTTATTTTCGATTCTGCGAAGCATTATGCTTCAGTCATAGCCCAATTCAATAATGTTTCAACCAATGTAAAAATTAATGATGACGGAAGTTTTCCTGAGGCATTGATCACCTGGAAAGTGGAAACAGCGGTGGGTGGGGGCCCAGTTCTTTTACAAAAGGGCGAAATAAATATTACGAACAATAAAGAATTGAAATTTGTTGGGAAAGCAATAGACGATAAACACCCCCGCACAGCCATGGGTTATACAAAAGATGGAAAACTGATCATATTGATGATCGAAGGAAGAAACAAACAGGCGGGTGGCGCAACACTGACACAGGAAGCCCGGATCTTCAAAGACCTTGGCTGCTGGGAAGCATTGAACCTGGATGGCGGAGGAAGCAGTTGTTTGCTGGTGAATGGAAAAGAAACGATCAAGGTATCAGATGCAGCAGGACAAAGGCCCGTGCCCGCCGTATTTATCATCCAGGCAAGGAAATAAGATTTATATGAAAAGAAGTATTCCTTATTTAGCGATCATTTGCATCTCGGGACTTGCTTTCAGTTCAAACAACAGAACAAGTCTTTCTGTTAAAGCCCCCGGCTCCAACCAGGAGAATACATCATTCACCATACTTGGATTGTTTACTTCAGAAGGATGTTCCAGTTGTCCACC
>DATINK010000454.1:0-8775 GCA_035474355.1 Chitinophagaceae bacterium
AAAAAGGGGATGCCTATGAGATCAATCTCCAGGTCTATTACATATTAAGAGATACAATAACCGGGTGGCCAGCAGGTAAAAAAAATGCAGTGTTACCCGCACATCCTGAAAGGTCATTGCCTTTTCCTAAGAAAGTGCTGATCTTTTCTCCTCACCCCGATGATGATATTATCAGTATGGGTGGAACCTTTCAGCGCCTGCACGACCAGGGACACGATGTACAGGTGGCATACCAGACTTCGGGCAATATCGCCGTTACGGATGAATTTGTAACGCGTTTCCTGGACTTTGCTGTCGGCTTTGAAGAAATTGCGGGTATAGATACCCGTAAGTCGGGGAAGATCTTCTTTGATGCCAGCCGGTTTCTTTCCAGGAAAAAATCAAACCAGGTAGATACACCCAAGATCAGGGCCATTAAAGGATTGATCCGCCAATGTGAAGCCAGGGCAACCTGCCGCTATGTGGGAATCAAAGAAAACCATATACATTTTCTCAACCTGCCTTTCTATGAAACGGGTACGATCGAGAAAAAGCCTATGAGTGAAAAAGATATCCGGCTGACAGTAGAATTATTGCGAAAGATCAAACCGCACCAGGTCTATAGTGCCGGTGACCTCGCTGATCCGCATGGAACGCATAAGATCTGCCTGGATATCGTGGTGGAAGCCCTTCGCCGGATTAAAAACGCAGGAGATGAATGGGTCAATGATTGCTGGCTCTGGTTATACAAAGGGGCCTGGGAAGAATGGAGTATTGCTGAAATAGAAATGGCTGTGCCGATGAGTCCCGACCAGGTACTTAAAAAACGCTTTGGCATTTTTATACACCAGTCGCAGAAAGACATGGTGCCTTTCCAGGGCAGTGATTCCAGGGAATTCTGGCAGCGGGCCGAAGAAAGAAACGCATCCACAGCGAACCGCTATGCCGACCTGGGACTCACACACTATGCTGCTATGGAAGCCTTTGTGCGACATCATTATTAACAGGTTCTTCAATATCAGGTCGCGGGAAACTTATTATCTTTACGGTCTTAAAAATTTATACCACTATGGCATTATTTAAGTCAAGCAATCCTGTTTTACAGGAAAAATCTTATAAGGGTACGATCCTGGAAGGGATCAGTACCGGTGAAGAAATGAGCATGAAAGGGACGATGAACAAGTTTGGTGTTATGATGCTTTTAATGCTGGGCTCAACCCTCCTGGCCTGGACACAGTTTTATAAAGGCAGCGATCCCAAGCCGCTGATGTATATCGGTGTATTCGGGGGATTGGCTTTAGCAGTAGTGATGGCTTTTAAAATGAAATGGGCGCCTTTCCTGGCCCCGGCCTATGCCATCCTGGAAGGGCTGTTTGTGGGATCTATTTCCGCAATGTATAATTATGCTTATCCCGGGCTCCCCATACAAGCCGTTGCACTGACCATGTTAGTTACGCTGATCATGTTCCTGATCTACCGCTATAAGATCATTAAGGTCACTGGTAAATTCAGGACGGTCATTATCGTTGCAACTTCAGCAGTTGCGGTCTTCTACCTGATTCAATGGCTGACCTATTCAATCGGTGGCACGGCAATCGCTACCTCGCTCACCAGTTCCGCCACACCGATCAGTATAGGTTTTTCGATCTTGATGGTCGTCCTGGCATCTATGAACCTCTTATTAAACTTTGATACAGTAGAAAAAGGAGTCGAAATGAAAGCACCTAAATATATGGAATGGTATAGTGCTTTCGGGTTGACGGTCACCATCGTTTGGTTGTACCTCGAAATACTGAGATTATTGTCTAAGTTCCAGCGGAACTAAATAATTATATGAATTCCAGAAAGCCCGTTGAGACTTCAACGGGCTTTTTTATTTATTCGGTACTTCAGGAGTAACAGGTATCTCCGCTGCAGGTGGCGGAGGCTCGGCGATTTTCTCCGGAACAAACTCATTCATATAAATATTGAACAAGACAATGATATAGTTCAGCAATAGCGGCCCGAATATCAAACCGATAAATCCAAATAAACCCAAACCCACCAGTATCCCCAGTATCGTGATCACAGGATGAACATTTCCTAATCTTTTCAATAATGTGATCCGGGCAATATAGTCTATGTTACCGGTCACGATCAGGCTATAGATCAATAATGCGATCGCCTGCCAGTCAGTGCCCGTTGCAAATGTGTATAAAACCAGGGGCACCCATACGATCATCGTTCCTACTACCGGGAAAAACGCAAATACGCCTGTCAAAAAGCCCCATAACCAAAACTCTTCTACCCCGAATATATAATAACCCAATGTGGCGGTCAGGCCCTGGATAATGGCAATCAGCGGAATGCCCAATGCATTTGCTCTCACCATTTTTTTAGTTTCAGAAGCCAACACCTGTATATTTTCTGTCTTCAGCGGAATGACCCTTGCGAGAAATTTCTCGATCTCCCTTCCATTATATAACATATAATAAAGGATGAAAAGCATGATCGCCAGGTTGGAGATCAGGGTGGCTGTGCTGTTAATGAGTGTAGGAATAAAAGCAGATAATTTGCTCAGGGAATCAGTAAGTGATTTTTCCGAAAATAAATTGAGCCCGATCTTTTGCTGAACAGACATCAGGGAGGCTTTGGCATCATTGATCATCCCCGCCGGGTCGGTGAGGAATGTATTGATCTTGGGACTAATGAGTGTAACGGCCAAAAAGATCGGGATGCCGAGAATGATCAGGTAATAAATAATGAAAAGGGCTGCCGCCCTGCCCTTTTTCCATTTACGATTAAAAACAAGTTGGAAATAGCGGGCCCGGCTAAGAATATAAAGTGTAAGGGCTCCCAGGAGTCCGGGAAGAAACACGGTGAGTTTCCCGATGACCAGGCATATCAGCAGGATCAGCAGGGCTAAGAGCAGGACCTGTTTGATCCTGTCATTGAATTCTTGCATGCAAAGTGGCTTTAATGGTGATCCTTCCCTTCCTCAATTCGATCAATAGGGTTCATGATCTTCCGAAACCGTAGTGGAGGGAGCAGCCTTTCCATTGTGATTCCGGGGGCCGATCCAGGAAAAAAGCTTTTGCACCCAATCTTTTTTGCGATCGGCTATAACATGAGAAGTATAATTTTTTAAAAGAAGCGGAACCGCCAGTCTCGTGATCCAGCCCGCCCGGCCCAGTATCACTTTCTTCACCACCACATCGATCAGTTTTTGAGCACCCATATTGGCAAAGAGGTTTCCTTTGTCACGCGAAAACATTTTACTGATCATCCCCACCGAATTACTGATGGGTTGCAGGTTTTCCCTGACCAAACTGACATCAGAAAGAATCAGTTCCTTTTGCGCATCAAGCAATAAGGCCAGTCTTTTTTCCTCGGCTTCCAATTCCTGATATGTCGTTGGTTTTTTATTCATGGAACTTCGCGATAAAGATGTTTCTGAAATAAGTAAACAGGATCGATTTTCTCATCGCCAGGATGATCCCCAGTACCAGCAACCAGAAACCGGCTACCAGTAAAAAGCCACCTGCGCGGTTATTGATCACGTTTCCCAGCCACCAGCTCAATCCAAAACTGGAAAACAAAAGAACGATGGAACCAAGGGTACAAATAGCAATTACGCCTATCATGACGGAAGCTGCCGATGCTGCCTTGCGGGTCAGCTTCACCATCGCCAGCTTATAAAAAGTCTGTGCATAATCGCCGATATGCTCGGTCAATTCGTTCAGGCTTTCGCCCAATCCTTCTTTGGTTTCATTTATTTCTTCCGTTTCCATTGTATTCATGTTGAAGAAAAACAAGGAGCAGGCTCAAGTCCTGCTCCCTTTCCATTAGCTGATACTCTCTTTAAGTTTGTTTACTTTTTCTTCAGCAGCCGACCTGGCATGTCTTACTTTTTCCTTACCATCTTCAATGGCTTCCTTACCTTGTTCGAATAAATGACTCAGGTTATCCACCCAGCCACCTGCGGTTCTCTTGATGCGTTTGCGCATTTCACTGCCCTTTTCCGGTGCGATCAGCAATCCGATCACAATGCCTGCTGCGGCTGCACCCAGGATACCAAGGGTTACTTTAGCTGTCGTTGTCATAGTTCTATCATTTTAATTGTTAGGTAATTAACTGCGTACACTACCTTAACCATAAAAAACCGTACCAAAAAAAGGGAATAAATCTCCTCCATAGGGGAAATGGGGAATTTCAAAACATTATATGCTTATACACAGGTTATACAGACTATAATAACAGTAAAGTGGGGAATTAATGGGACACTCATTAAAATATAGTGAGTTGTTAAGCAGTTCTTTCGCGGTACGGCATTTGCCATATAAGGGTTGATAACAACTCATTTATACTTTAAAAAAAATCTTTTACAACATGAAATACTTCATGTCTTTTATATTATCCCTGCTCCTGATCAGCTGCTCCGATAAATCAAAAAAAGAAGATAAAACAACATCCGGTGACAATGATATGAAGATGTCAACGAATGTTGCACCTGCTTATGAACTGAAGATCGCTATGCGGAAATTATGGGAGGATCATGTTACCTGGACCCGCAACGTAATATTGAACATCATGGATGATCTGCCCGGGACAGATGCTGCCGTAGCGAGGTTATTACAGAACCAGGATGATATTGGGAATGCAGTAAAGCCTTATTATGGTGACAGCGCAGGTGTACAATTGACGGCTCTTTTACATACCCATATCACTACGGCCGCTGATTTGCTGAAAGCTGCCAAATCTGGGAACGATCCCGCATTTAAAGAAGCGAATACAAAATGGTTTGACAATGCAGATGAGATATCCGCTTTCCTGAGTAAAGCAAATCCTAACTGGCCACTGGCGGACATGAAGAAAATGATGCATGATCACCTGGACCTTACAACAGGGGAAGCGACGGCAAGGATGAAAAAAGATTATGAAGGAGATATCAGAGCTTATGATAAAGTACATGATGAGATCCTGAAAATGTCGGATATGCTTTCTGATGGGATTGTGAAACAATTCCCGGAGAAGTTTAAATAGGAAAATTTATAGCTGTCAATATCGTAGCCGTAGGTCACAAACCTTTCATTCTGTGATCTCCGGCTTTCTTCTTTTTACGTATATTTGCGGCCCGATTGGCCTCATAGCTCAACTGAATAGAGCATCTGACTACGGATCAGAAGGTTTCAGGTTTGAATCCTGATGAGGTCACTAATGCCTTCCTGCGTTTTAGGAGGGCATAATTATTTGAGGAATGATCTACTGTGAGGGTTTAGGCTCTTTTACTCCCGCTCCTAATTTAAACATTTCAACTGCAGTTTTTTTTCTTTTCCCGCCATTCACAATTTTATATTGAAAAGTAAAGATGCCATTCTTTTTAAAAGCGGCGTCGATGACCACCTGTATCTTTTTTAATTGCTGTGGCGTGGTAGTGGGGCCATTATACAAATAAAAAAAAGCCGTTTGTGAAATATTCATATTCTTCAGATCTGTCCGGGTTATAAAACTTTTCAGCGAATCTTCCAAAGTTTTTGGAGTTGTGTAGTTGATGGACATGATCCTTTCAGGCCCCGGCATAATTTCAGTCGTAGACGAAGAAACGGTCATACAATCCCGTGAAAGCCCTCCTAATTCAACGGTTGCGGTGGTGGTCTGTCCACCCAGGCTATCTGTATTCACCATGATCACAGATGTGCCCTGTCCGGAAATGATGAATCCTGAACTGATTGACCAATTGAAGGTGATGGAAAGGGTGGTACCGGAAACCTCGGCGATAAAGACCAATGTATCACCGGCTGTGACCTCCGAAGGAGCGATGACATGAAAAGCTTTGGGACAATCTTGCGCTTTTACAGATATTATAGTGAAAACAAATGGTACTAAGAGGATTAACTTATTCATTTCTTATTCTTTATTCTTTATTCTACCGATCCTTCCATCCAGGAACATACTTGTCGAGGAGCGCTTCATATTCCTTAATGCCTTTTAGATTCGAAAGGTCCGGGTCGGTGAGCAAGGCATCCATATTTTTATACCCTCGTTCATAAGCAAGCTTTAGTTGCTGGATCGCCTGGGCGGTCTTACCGCTCAATGCATAACTGCAGGCCAGTTGGAAATAATCCTTACCCCGGGTAGGATCCAGGTCGATCGCGTGCTGGATATGGACGATCGCCGAATCATATTGCTGTAATGAATGATACAATAAGCCGAGGTTGAGAGATGCATTTCCATAGTTGGGATCTAATTTAACGGCTTGCCGGTAATATTTGAATGCCGAATCATTCATCTCCATTTTCATAAAGGCGCTACCCGCATTATTCAAAGCTGCCAGGTAATTGGGTTCAAGTTCTAAAGCCTTACGGTAATAGATCACTGCTGAGTCATAGGCCTTGATATCGTCATAAAAATCCGCTACTGTTTCATAAGCCTGGGCATTTACTTCTGTTCGCAGGAACAATTGCTTTTTATAGAAATAGGCGGCAGAGTCCACCTGTCGCAATTGCCCGTAGACTTTTGCCAAATTGATCCAGATAACCGGGTTTTCAGGTTCCAGTTGCCTCGCCCAAAGCAGGTAGAATTTTGCCGAATCATATCGCTTCATTTCCCGGAATACCAGGGCGAAATTATTATAGAGTAAACTGTTCTGTGGTTCCTGGTTGATGGCTTTCCGGTAATAGGCCTTTGCAGAGTCATATCTTTTCTGTGAAAGGAATACCTGGGCCAGGTCGTTCAGCATCTGTGCACTGTTGACATCGATCACCGCCGTGCTCCTCATGAAATTGGTGATGGAATCATATTCCTTGGTATCCCGGAAGATCTTAACCAGGTTATTATAGGCGGGCGTATAATCGGGCTTCACATTCAATGCCCTGTGGAAATACATTTTTGCTGAATCATAGGTTTTATCCTGTCCATAGATCACACCCACCGTATTGAGAATGGATGCATTCTTAGGTTCCACCTGTATGGCCCGCTGGAAATAAAAGAAAGTGGAATCCTTTTGTTTTAATTCTTTATACACAAGCCCGATATTCAGCAGCGAAGCGGCTGAATAAGGATTTACCTGCAGGGCCTTCTGGTAATAGAACTGTGCGGAATCATATTGCTTCATCACGAAGCAGGTTCGTCCCAGGTTGATATATGCATCTTCATAGTTGGGGTCGAGTATAATGGCATTCCGGTAATAGACCTTGGCAGAATCGTATAATTTCAATTCTTTGTAAAAATTACCGATGAAAATGTTGACGATGGATTTATCCTGGTAATTGGCAAATGCCTTTTCATAATAAATACGCGCCGAATCGTATTGCTTTATTTCAAAGAATGTTTTACTCAGTCCATTGTAGGCATTGATAAAGCGCTGGTCGGACCCGATGCTCCGCTTGAAAAAGAAGATCGCGGAATCATATTTTTTCTTGTCGTGGTATAACCAACCCAGGTTATTATTGGCAAATACGTTGAGCGGCTCCAGCCGCAATGCTTTCTGGTAATTGGAGATCGATGAATCTGAACGCTGCAATGCATAATAATACTGGCCAATATCTACATACGCATCGGCATTATTGGGATCCAGCTCTATCGATTTACGATAATATTTCAGGGAAGAATCCGGACGGTTCAGCGTCCGATAGGCAAAGGCAAGTGTGACGTAAGGGTATCTCCATTTAGGCGCTGTCTGAATAGCTTTTTTTGCATACCATATACTGCTATCCGCCCGGTTATTATCCATATGAAGTGCCGCCAGCGTTTGCAAAACATAAGCCGCATCCTTATTGGCAGCATAAGCCTGGTAAGCAAACTGGAAGGCATTATTAATGTCAACCATCTTCCTTCCACGACCGAAATAACCGCGGGCTTTGAAAAAGTACATACGCCCCTCGAGTGATTTGGCGAATTCAGGGTCATCGGGCATGATCAGGTTGATCGCTTTTTCCATCATCTGTCCGACCTCATAGAATTCCTGTCTCGCTACTTTTTCCATCCGGTCAATATTGGAATTCGCCTCATCTGTTTCTTCACCTGCATCCACCTGTGCCCTGATCTTCTGGATACTGGCCACGTCTTTACATTCCAGGTATAAATTGATCTTGTTTTGTGCAAAATTCACGAACTCTACCGCTAATGTCTGTCGCGCATCTGTTGTATAAGATTCATCGGGGAATCTCCGGGCCAGCACATTATAATAATATTCTGCTGACAATGCGCCCGTCAACCGGCTATCCTTTACCGCTGAATTAAAATAATTATATGTTTCCAGTAAAACGGTATCCGCTGTTGTGAGGTCCAGTGCCCTGAACTTTCTTTTAAAAGAATTTCCTCCCCCGGGTTTTAATTTCTTTTGGGCGTCCTGCCATTTTTTCAAATAGGCTGTATCGACCAGGCCGATGGTTTTTGAAATATTGTCTTCACAACAAAAAACAGGGTCCTGTTTTCTTTTGAATTTGGATTGAGCTATTTCGGGCACATTCTTATCTACATATTTCTGAATTTCAGTCAGGGTCACCTGGTTATCGCGCACTCCTCCATCTCCATCCGCTGATCCGTTCAATCCTGTAACGAGGTAATAAGTAAAAAGTCCATGACCGGTACCGATGGATGCATCTTCAAGCGATGACTGCCCGGCGCTGGTAGCGAGCATCAGGATCTCCCCGGCTCTTTTTTCAGAAATGGCCTGGTTCAATACTTGCTGTCCCTCCGCTCCCCCTGGTAATTCACCACTGCGGCAGGCGTCCATGATAAAAAAAACTTCCACGCCTTTAGCGCTTTCCGTGGATATCTTTTTTTTCAGGTTATATAACTGGATGGTTCCTGTTA
>DATINK010000455.1:0-2015 GCA_035474355.1 Chitinophagaceae bacterium
TACCAGCATGCTGTAATCTGCATACGCAGCTTTAGACCTGGATAAATTAAACAAACTCATTTTGAAAAACAAATTCCAAATACCAAATTACAAATTCCAAAAAACCGGCCCATTTATTTGTGATTTAAAACCCTCTCTTGGGTAATGAAGGGAATATTTTATATACTAGTTTACTATGCGGAAAAAAGATATACCAGGCCGTAAGAAAAAGGATCATGAAATCTGTATAGAAGTTATAATGCCGCTGGTACCACATTTCCATAGCGCCTTTGGCGGGAAGGATCAGTTTTTCATAGCATTCATGCGGAGGAAGTTCACTTTTTGTGATGATCAGTTCTTCATCCCGGAACAGGATCGATCCGATCCCTGTCAAACCCGGTTTCACATTATTCACCTGGGCCTTCATTTCGGTTGAGTAACGGTCAAACCCGGATTTCATCAGGGGCCTTGGGCCTGCAAAAGACATATCTCCGGTGAAGATATTGATCAGTTGTGGTAATTCGTTGATCTTCGAGCGCCGTAGAAACCGCCCGAACCTCGTTACCCTTGGATCATTCCTTACAGTAAGATCCTTTGTCCCCATATTCGGGCTGTTCTTCACCATAGTAGCAAATTTCCAGATACCAAAGGGTCGATTCTTATAACCGATCCTTTCCTGCCGGTAAAAAACTTCATGTTCCCCGGTAAGCAACAGGATAATGATGATCGGAATAAAAAAAGGCAGCAGTATGATAAGGGCTATCAATGAAAAAAGAATGTCGAAAAACCGTTTGATGATCTTGTACATAATAGGTGCTGGGCCGGATCTTTCGGGATCTATTGAAAGCTGATCTTCTCCGGAACCGTATTCCCGGCATCAAAATAAGCAACATACCAATCAACCGTTTTCTTCAGGCCTTCTTTCCAGCTTGTTTTCGCTGAGAACCCTAATTGTTTTTTGGATTTAGTGGTATCCGGGCTGCGCCTTGAAACGGAACCCGGGTAGGTAGGGGCATTGATATACTTGCCTTTGAAATGCATTAATTCCCCGGTATACCGGATCAGTTCATCGATCGTTGTTTCCACCTGTGTCCCGAGATGATAGATCTGGCCGTTGGTTCCATCTTTTTCCATGGCCAGCACCGTACCTTCTACAGCATCCGTGATATAGCAGAAATCTCGTGTCTGGTCGTGCCCATATATTTTAAAAGGATCCTCTCCATTCCTGAAACGTATCACCAGGTGAGGTATCACATGATTAAAGCCCATTCTCGGCCCAAATACATTATGGTAACGGATAATGGTAGTCTCGAATCCAAGCATTTTGCTATAATTCAAAAAACCCGATTCCCCCAGCATCTTGGTAACAGCATAAGTGAACCGGGGGTGTTCAATATTTTGAATGCAAAGCGGGACTTCTTCAGGGGTTGGTATTTTATAACCAAATGCATCGACCGTGCCTGCATAACATTCGCTGGTAGATGCAAATACTACTTTGCCAATATTCGCGCGTCTTACCCATTCCAGTGTATATAGCGTCAATGCAGTATTAATCCGGATCACCTCATGCGGCTTCGTATTAGCATTGTCCACTCCCACCAGTGCCGCCATCATATACACCTGGTCATATTGGTTATCCAGTTTATCATACGCTAAAGGATATGAAAAATCATCTTCGATGACTTTGATCTTGTATTTTTTAACCAGTGCATCAAATTCATCATCTTTATTCTTCTTCATGAAATTATCGGCGATCGTCAGGTCATAGGAGCGGTTTTCCGCCAGCCATTTGGCAATATTGAAACCAATGAATCCGGCCCCACCCAATATCAATACTTTTTTACTCATTTATTTTTCCTGCATTTGATATGGAAATATCACAAATCACCACGGCCCAGGACTTTCACTTTATGTTTAGCGGACAAAGCCTTTATTTCTTCGTTACTCAGTATCCCTATCGTATCATAAATAAAAGTCGGGGTCATTTCCATTAGCCGGTTAATCAGCATCGGGTTGCTCCTGTACTCTTTATGGCC
>DATINK010000456.1:0-7836 GCA_035474355.1 Chitinophagaceae bacterium
AAATTATTTCACCTGCCTGCCCTTCCATTCATATTTACCAAATAAACCAAGGAAGCCTGAAACAATTGTGTAAATAATATGGACGGGCTGAAGAAAGAAAAAAGAATAAAGCAATTTTCGTTTGCCATAAAACCCGGCGACTGACCATACAAAAGGCTGTTCAACCAGGGTTTTTCCCAGCCATAAAGCAACTAACATCATCCAATAACGCTCATCAAAGAAGCCCGCAATGCCTGCTGCCAGGAACGAAAGATTAAATAAGTACACAAGAGATAATACAGCCAGTATTTTTTTGGTTTTATAATGCTTCGATTTGCTTGCCCAGCGGATTCGCTGGTTGAAAAAATCCTTCCACGAAAGCATCGGCATCGTACTTACAATGGCCCCCCTGGCTCGCAGGTACAATACCCGGCCAGGATATTTCTTCCAGAATTTTTCCATCAACAGCATATCGTCACCGGATGCGATATGGTCAATACCCGCAAACCCTTCCACTTCATAAAAAGCATCCCGCCGGTATGCCAGGTTAGCCCCGTTGCACATCGGGAAAAATTTTTTGTGGACAGAAGCTGCTGTAATTCCCTGCAGAATCATAAAGTCAAGCGACTGAAATACACCTAAGATCCCGGGTGATTCCATAAAACTCACCGGAGCCGTAATGAATACAGGGCCTTTTTCATTAATAAATGAGACTATTGTATGTAACCAGTCTTTTCCCGGTAAGCAATCGGCATCGGTTGTAATGATCCATTCTCCAGCTGATTGAGTAATGGCCGTTTCAAGGGCTTTCTTTTTATAGGAATTGATTTCTTCCCCGGGCACAGGGATTATTTTAACCTCTTTGAAGGTTGCAGCTATCCCGGTTGTTTTATCAGTAGAGTGATCATCCGCAACAATGATTTCAAATAATGAGGGAGGATAAGACTGTTTTTGTAAGGCTTCCAGCAGCCTTCCAATATTTTTTTCTTCGTTGCGGGCAGGAATGACGACCGACAATTTTAATCCTGTCTGTTGGTTGCTGGCAGCTGGCCGTGGGACAAAATCAGGTACAGCCATCCAGCTGATCCAATAATAGATCATAAGGATAGCGTAGGAAACAAACAGGGTTATAATGATGATCAGGAGAATCATGAATGAAACAAAACTACTAATCGCGAAATAAAGGTAGCAATTCAGCTACATGCTTTTCATGCAGCACCTGGTGACCAGATTGAATGATCGTTACCGTACAAAGTTCTTCTATTCCCTTTGTAAACTTATTTCCCCTGGCAGTTGTAATGATGCGATCGTGCTTGCCATAGATCAACCGGGTTTTCGTTTTGTTGTTCCTGATAAAGAGTTTGATCCTTTTGATATGGGGTTTTAACTTTCTCAGGCAGGTCCATCTTTCATAGAGCAGGCGCCGGACATCCCTATCGCCGATATAATAATTCACAAATTTGAAAATACTGGCATTTACCATGCCCAGCTTATTGAGGAGTTTTAAAAATCCAAAGAACCAACCGGGATGTTTCATGGTATACCTGAACAAACGATTCCCCAACCCCGTTTGGGTTGACAGCCAATACCAGAAATTTATTTTCAACCCATCCGGCGCCATCAGCATCATTCTTTCTGTCTTGTTGGATAGTTCCTGGTAAAGGCTTAACGCTATGCGCCCGCCCAGGCTGAAACCGAGCAGTGTTAGTTTTAAATTTTGAGTGTTAAGTTTTAAGTATTCCTTTTCCAGGATTTCCTTAATTATCTGAAGCAGGTCGCTATTCGGGAAATTCAATCCTTCATTCCATTCCGTTTTCCCGTGAAAGGGAAGGTCAATTGCAATGAAACTGAACTGGTCGCTTGCATATTTTTCCAGGAAGGCGAAACTGGTGCCATCCTCTCCATACCCATGAAAGCAAATGGCCGGGGAGGGGCCCTTTCCAAAACGGTAATAACCAATGGTAGAACGCTTATAGGAGAGCTGGCAATACTCCATAATATATAGGCTCAAAAAAAATTTCCCGTGAGCTGGGTTTCCATTCAAAAATAAGATTAATTTTGATTAGTTGCACAAACAACTATATGCCAAACAACCAATTTAAAAAAGGCGAA
Organism: Chitinophagaceae bacterium; assembly: GCA_035474355.1. Lineage (GTDB taxonomy): Bacteria > Bacteroidota > Bacteroidia > Chitinophagales > Chitinophagaceae > DATINK01. Next base: position 2,092 of record DATINK010000456.1, read on the forward strand.
TTATACAGTTTCATCACCGGGAAAGCTTCCACGGCAATCGCGAGAAGGCTTCAAAAAAAATTCAACACTGCCGGGTTGAACCTGACCATCGAACAATGGAGTGTATTATACCATTTATGGAAGGATGATGGGCGCAGCCAGCAACAATTATGCAATGCAACTTTTCGCGATAAGCCCAGCATCACGCGGTTGGTTGATAATCTCGAAAAGCTGAACCTGGTAAAACGTGTTCCATCCGAATATGACCGAAGGATCAACCTGATCTATTTGACAAAGCAGGCGCAAAAGTTGCAGGAAGAATCCATGCAGCTGGCAGATGAAACATTGAATGAAGCATTGCAAACTGTACCACCTGAACGGATCGATGTTTGTAAAGAAGTGTTGCAGTTGGTGTATGATAATTTGAAATAAACTATAAACCTTATACCATGGCTCCGGAAGTAAAAAACAAAACCGTTCTAAAAGGCGCTGAATGGATGATAAAGGAATCATCTCCCTTTGACACATTCATTCCTGAAGAATTCAATGAAGAACAGGGAATGATCAGGGATATGTGTGATAAATTCCTCGACGCAGAAGTCTATCCCATTCTTGACCGGATTGATAATCTCGAACCCGGACTCATGAAATCTCTATTGACGAAAGCAGGAGAGCAGGGATTATTGGCTACCTCTTTTCCAGAAGAATATGGAGGACTCGGGAAAGATTTTGTAACCTCAACGATCGTCAATGAATGGCTGGGCGCGGGGCATTCTTTTTCAGTGGCTATTGCGGCACATACCGGCATTGGTACACTGCCCATATTGTATTTCGGAACAGCAGCGCAAAAACAAAAATATCTTCCCAGGCTTATCAGTGGTGAATGGGCAGGGGCCTATGGTTTGACAGAGCCCAATAGTGGCAGTGATGCGCTTAGCGCCAAAACTTCTGCCAAACTCAGTGCCGATGGAAAAAATTATATACTGAACGGGCAAAAGTGCTGGATCACCAATGGTGGATTTGCACAGGTATATACAGTATTTGCAAAAGTAGATGGAGATAAATTCACCGCTTTTATCGTGGAAAGAGGAATGAAAGGTTTTACGCAGGGCCAGGAAGAACATAAAATGGGCATCAAAGGTTCCTCTACCGTACAATTATATTTCCAGGATTGCGAAGTTCCGGTTGACAACTTATTGGGGGAAATAGGAAAGGGGCATAAGATCGCTTTCAATATTCTGAATATCGGGCGGTTGAAATTATGTGCAGCTGCCGTAGGCGGATCAAGAAGAGCGCTGACGGATTCAGTTGTTTATGCAAAGACACGGGAACAATTCAAACAACCCATTGCCAATTTTGGGGCCATTAAACATAAGCTTGCCGAAATGGCGATACGGATTTATGTGTCGGAATCAGCTCTTTACAGAACCGCTAAATGGATCGACGATAAAAAAGAGGAAATGACAGCGGCTGGTAAAGCTTATAATGAAGCCTTGCTGGGCGCCGCAGAAGAATATGCCATTGAATGCGCGATGTTGAAAGTGTATGGCAGTGAAGTGCTGGATTATGTAGTAGACGAAGGCGTTCAGATTCACGGGGGAAATGGTTTCAGCGCAGAGTATAATATCTCGAGGGCTTACCGCGACAGCCGCATCAACCGCATATATGAAGGGACCAACGAGATCAACCGCCTGCTGACGCTTGACATGACCTTAAAGCGCGCGATGCAGGGACGTCTTGACCTGATGGGGCCAGCTATGTCTGTTCAAAAAGAATTGATGAGCATCCCGGAATTCGGATCGGGCGATGATGCGCCATTTGCTTCCGAAAAGAAGCTCATTGCCAATTTGAAGAAAGCCATCCTTATGGCATCCGGTGCAGCGGTTCAAAAATTAATGACCAAAATTGAAACGGAGCAGGAAGTCCTGATGAACCTGGCCGATATGGCGATCGAAACCTTCAATGCAGAAAGTGTTTTGCTTCGGGTCATGAAGATCGTTGACCTGCGCGGGGAGGCTGCTTCCGCACCCTACCTCGATATGATGCGCACTTATTTATATGATGCTGCCGATAGAGTGAATAAATCGGGGAAAGACGCGATCAACTCATTTGCTGAAGGCGATGAACAACGCATGATCCTGATGGGATTGAAAAGGTTTACAAAAGCAGCAGCCTTCAATACCAAAGAAGCGAGAAGAAGGATCGCGGATAAAATGATTGCGGAAGGAAAGTATTGTTTCTAATTAAATCTTTCGTTTTCGATGACGATCGCCTGCATGGGGATGGCAGGCTTGGATTCTTCTTTATATACAACGGAAAGCTCTTTCCTGGTCACGATCAACTCGTTTAATTTCGTTACCCGTTTTCTCTCGATGATGATGCCGATGGTCATTAATATAGCAGCAAAAGTGGTGACGAGGAAATAGATCGTAAAGGTTTCGGATTTATTGGGGGTAACAAAAATGTAGAACATCAGGTAGATGATACTATAGCATCCATAGGCAAATAAAAGAGAAGAGATCATCAGGGCCTTGCCCGCTGCCTTCCTGTAAAGTATCGTGATCTTTGTTTGCCGGATAAAGAAAAACAGGGAAACAACAAGTACGGAGAATAACCCGGGTGCCATGACGATGACAACAGCATCGACATTAAACCCACGCATGCCGATCACGGTGGCTTCAAAAACCATGTATGCAAGAATGTAGATCCTTAAACTCTTTGTAAACAGGGTACTCGTGCTGAAATAGGTGAGAAAATATAACATCAGTGGAGCATCCAGCAGGTTATTGGTAACCCCCATGATATTGATCACTTCGGGGCTTGCCTTAAAACAGCCTTGTGCAAAAAGATTATTGGTAACAAGCGCTATATAGTAAACGAGAAGTGCAGGAAAAGTCCGGTATGCCGCAAGACGCAAAGTAAAGATCAGCGTGATCGGGAGAAAAAGGGCGATAGCAGCCACCAGCCCCATGAAATAATTCCAACTCATGCCCATACGGATACGGTTTTCTAAGGATTAGGATTTGTTCTCAATGACTAAATCATTGACGTTCTGTAAATGTAACGCACACTATTTATACATAGTGCTTAATTCTAAGAGTTTATACTTAAATTCAGTAAAACCTTGCCTGGATTCCGTATTTCTACGGTAAAGCCTCCCTAGTGTTTTTATGTTATCTTTCATTTATGATGAGGAACGCGCTCATTTTATGCTTCTTGTGCACATCATCTGCCTTCGCTCAAAACAGCCCCGGTTGGTTGGTTGGTAAAACCCGGGATTCTCTTCCCTACCTTGAATATGGTCTCGGTGATGACCGGCTGGGTGGCGCGAAAATGGGCTTCCTGGATACTGCAGTCGTTATAAAAGTAGTAGATAGCGTACACGATGATTATAAAGTACAGTTATCTAAAAATCATTTTGCCTGGTTACCTAAAAAGAACTTCAAGCCCGATACGAGCATTCAACTCAAACCCTTTTACCTCACGGAAAGCTGGAAAGTTTTTGGAGACGGGAATTATGATTATGTCAACATTGCCCTCGACGAACGTTTACCCTACCGGGCCATTCAACAAATAAATCCTTCCCGGATCGTCATAGATGTATTTGGCGCGACGAGTAACACCAATTGGATCACACAGGTTTCTACTGCCCGTGAGATTCAGAACGCTTATTATGAACAACCCGAAGATGATGTATTCCGGGTGGTCATCGACTTGAAGCATGAACAACATTGGGGATACACGATCTACTATGAAGGAAAGAAATTAGTGATCCGTATTAAAGCGCAACCTGCGAATCTAAGCCTTAAGAAACTGAAAGTGGCTGTTGACCCCGGACATGGCGGCACCAATGTAGGTGCGGGAGGTGGCACCAGCGGCATCGCTGAAAAGAAATATACCCTGCTGATCGCCAAAGAGCTGGAAAAGGCATTGAAAAAAGAAAAAGCAAAAGTTTTTATGACAAGGGAAAAAGATACTTCCCTGTCCATGTATGAAAGAATAATGATGCTGAGAAGGGAACTGCCGGATTTCCTGATCAGCATCCATCTCAACTCATCCAATAAAGACACGGTCAGGGGAGTCAGTACCTATTACAGGTATATTGGCTTCAGGCCCCTGACACAATTTATATTGAAAAGAATGCTTGAATTGGGACTAAAAGAATTTGGGAACGTCGGGAGTTTTAATTTTTCATTGAGCGGCCCTACGGATTATCCCAATTGTCTAGTTGAAGTGGCATTTTTAAGTAACCCGCAGGATGAAAAACGCATATTGGACCCTAAATTCCATAAACAGGTAGCAGCAAAGATCGTTGCCGGGATAAAAGACTGGCTGAAGTCATTGACTTAAGTATCCCAGGCATTTATCGCAGCCTCTCTATCAATAAACCAATACAATTCATTGTTTAACGGTTGTATGATCTGTGCCGGGAAACGCATTGGATCGGTTTCTTCGCCGAATACATTTTTTAATGCAGGCGCTTTTTCCTTTCCGCTTACGAGGAATGCAATACGATTGGATTGATTAATTACAGGAGCTGTTAAAGTAATACGGGCGATATCATCCTTTTCTACTGGGCAGACCCATTTTTTTTTCTCTGTTATAATGGGGGAACCGGGGAACAAGGAAAGGGTATGGGCGTCTTTGCCCAAGCCCAGCAATACGAGGTCGAATGTTTTTTCCGGGTTGGTGAAAAATCTATGTAAAATTTTTTCATACGAAGCAGCAGCCTCCCGGGGAGTTAAACTTGTATTGATCCTGTGTATATGTTCAGGCAGGACAGGAACTTTGTTTAAAAGTGTGCCGAAAGCCATTCTGGCGTTATTTTTTTCATCTTCAAAAGGAACATGCCGTTCATCTCCCCAGAAAAAATGAAGTTTTTCCCAGTCGACCCTTTTTTTGAAAGGTTCAGCGGCTAATAATTTGTAAAGCTGGCGAGGGGTATCACCCCCGGCAAGAGCCAATGAATATTGTTGTTGCTTTTGTAGTGTAGTATTGATATTCTCAACGATCCAGTCGGCTAATTGATGGTTAAGTTCATCCGGGTCATTTGCGAGAATACGTTGCATGTAATAATTTATTTCTGATGGCCCGGAGAAATATTCACCCAATGCCGGCCATCCCTTTCGATCAGGTCATCTGCTGCTTCCGGCCCCCAGCTACCCGGGGCATAATCTGGAAAATCATCAGGAAGATATTCCTGCCAATGTTCCAGGATGGGCGTGATCAGCTTCCAGGCCGCTTCCACCTGGTCGGCGCGCATAAAAAGTGTCTGGTTGCCCGTGATCACATCCTCTAATAAAGTTTCATAAGCTTCAGGATCCTTACCGTTATAAGTATCCGCATAATTAAAGATCATATTCACGGGGTCAAGTTCCATTTCAGGGCCGGGCTTTTTAGCCTGGAATCTCAACCGGATATCCATCTCGGGCTGAATACGGAACACCACCCGGTTAGGCCGCCATGATTTAGCAGCCTTATGCGGGAATGAATATACAGGAGCATCTTTGAACTGAACTGTGATCAATGTGCTTTTCTCCTGGAGGCTTTTGCCGGTACGAATAAAAAAGGGAGTATCGCGCCAGCGCCAATTATCGATATGAAATTTAATGGCGGCAAAAGTTTCAACAGGCGATACCGGGTTCACATCATTTTCCTGCCGGTAGGCCACCTGTTTTTTATGATTTACTTCACCACCGGTATATTGGCCCCTTACTGTATTCGCAAATACTTCTGCAGGCCTGAGAATACGGATCGCATGCAGTA
>DATINK010000457.1:0-3263 GCA_035474355.1 Chitinophagaceae bacterium
ACTCTTTGCTCAGAGATCTCGCCTTTCCCAAATACATCGAAACCCAGGCGGAGGGGAATGCGAACCAATGCTACTTTGATAAAATCGGGAATGTCCCGGGGGCCGGGGATGACATCGTTGATCAGTAATCTTGCTGCGTTACTACCGATGTCAATGGCTGCCAGTCTCACGGGTGCTTATTGATTTTTTGTATAGGTAATTATAGATCTCCAGTTGCGAACGAATCTTTTTCCGGGTGGTGCGCACATATTCATTGCTCAGGTCATTATCCAGCCACCTCGCTTTCACATTATCCTGTAACTGGATGTCCAGGATGTCTTTCAGTTCCTGCTTCAGTTCTTCATGCCATATCGGAACCGTTGCTTCTACACGATGTTCCAGGTTCCTCAACATCCAGTCGGCCGAAGATAAATAAACTTTCTCTTTGCCACGGTTGTGGAATACCCAGACTCGCGCGTGTTCAAGATATTCATCCACGATACTGATCGCACGCACCGGCGTTTCAAATTTTTTACTCTCTGACCGCATACAGAAAATACCCCGGATGATCAATTTCAATTGCACACCTGATTTTGCGGCCTCGTATAATTTCTGGATCATTTCTTCGTCTGAAAGAGAATTCATCTTCAGGGTGATCGCTGCGGGCTTTCCTTTTTTAGCCTGGCGGATCTCTTCATCGATAAGACGCAGCATTTCCTTTCTTACCATTTGCGGACTGGGTACAATAACCTTACATTCTTTTAAACTGGCAATACCTGACTTGGTGGGTTGTTCCAGGAAGCTGAAGATCCTGTTGACATCGGCCATGATCTTTGGATTGGATGTCAGCAGGCAATGATCTCCATACAGGCGGGCCGTTTTTTCATTCAGGTTACCGGTACTGACAAATCCATAATGAATATTTTCATTGTCCCTGGTCTTTTTCCGGATCACACAGATCTTGGAATGCACTTTCATATCCGGGATCTCGATCAACACTTTTGCGCCTTCATCCTCCAAACGGTTTTTCCACTCGATATTCGCTTCCTCTTCAAAACGGGCTCTCAATTCCAGCATGACGACCACTTCTTTTCCATTTCTCACGGCATTGACCAGGGCATTCACGATCTTGGATTGTTCTGCCAGCCGGTAACAGGTGATCTTGATCGATGTGACATCAGGATCAAAAGCGGCCTCCCGGATCAGGTCGATCAATGGTGTAAAAGAATGATAGGGAAAATGAAGCATCACGTCTTTTTCCATGATCACATCCGTCACCCGGCGAACCGTCAACAGGGGATGATCAAATGATTTTTTACGCTGCCTTTTTTCTTTGAAGACAGATTCCGGGAATTCCATGAAATGCCTGAAGTTATGAATGCGCCCACCCGGGATCAGGTTATCCCGCTTCGTAAGATTCAATCTCCTGATAAGGTATTCCAGCAATCCCGGATCCATTTCACGGTCGTATACAAAGCGAACAGGTTTCCCTTTCCGCCGGTTCTTGATACCTTTTTCGATTTTCTGAATAATATTGGTTGAGATATCGTTATCGATATCAATTTCAGCATCTCTTGTTACTTTAAAAATATGTGCCTGGTACTGGTCGTAGCCGAAATAAGAAAAGATCTCCGGAAGATTAAAGCGGATGACGTCTTCTATCAAAATGATCTGGTTCTCATCCGGCTTTGAAGAAGGAAGGAGAATGAATCTCCCATTGATCCTGCTGGGAACTTCGATCAGCGCATATTTTCTTTTCAATGCGCTTTCTTTTTTCCACATCACCACACCCAGGTAAATAGCCGTGTCGCGCAGCATTGGGAATTCCGGGATGTTTTCGATCATCAGGGGAATGATATTGGAACTTACTTCTTCTTCAAAATAATTACTGACAAAGGTTTGTTGTTCAGGACTCAGTTCTTTTTCAGTCAGTAAGAATATCTTTTGTTCATTCAATTCGACCTGGATGCCCGACCATATCCGGTTGAATTCTCCCTGTTGGTTGAGTACGGTCATCTGGATCTCATCGATGATCTGTTGGGGATCCGTTTCCAGGTGCATATTGGCCTTGTTGCCGAGTTGCACCATTCGTTTTAATGTCGCCACACGCACCCTGAAGAATTCATCCATGTTATTGGAAAAAATGCCGAGAAAGCGGATCCTTTCACGCAGTGGCACAGAAGGATCGGCGGCTTCCTGGAGCACGCGGGCATTGAAGGAAAGCCAGCTGATATCTCTTGCGATCGTTTTTCTTTTCTCTGAAGCCATAATGTAAATGACCGATGACCGTTTACCGATGACCGGTGAACTGTAAATTTAATGATCAAATGTTAACTAAAAGGGATGATTTAGCAGCCATATATTCTTAGCTGTTTTTCATGCGATTGATCGTAGAACTGGTTGAAAACCCCTCCAGGATAGGGTTGATCAGCACGCGCCCGCCCGCTGCCAACACTTCCCGGGCGCCGGCTACCTGCTCGATTGTGTAATCGCCTCCTTTCACTAAAACGTCGGGAAGTAAAGCTTTGATCAGTTCAAGCGGAGTATCTTCTTCAAATAGCACGACTGCATCTACCATTACTAAAGAGGCCAGGACGACCGCTCTCGAATTTTCAGGGTTAATGGGCCTGTCATCACCTTTTAATCTTTTTACCGACATATCTGCGTTTAGTCCCACGATCAGGAAATTCCCTTCTACTGCAGCTGCAGAAAGTGAATAGATATGCCCTTCGTGTAAAATGTCAAAAACACCATTTGTAAATACGATTGTCTTATCCAGGTATCTTAACTGCGCGACCTTATGCACAGCTTCTGCTCGTGTAAGGATCTTGTTCTTTATAAGATCAGCTCTTTTCATTTAATAAAAGTATTTCACCCCCCTGGCCCCCTAAAGGGGGTAATTCAGTTTCAATTCTTAATTATATTATTGTTCTTCTTTTGTTATAATAAGGGAGCGCAACAAAACTAATCAAACCTCCCAGCAACACCACTCCGGTTTGTACCAGCCATAGTATCCATCCAAAAGCCAGTGCGATCACGCCATTAAGCCCATAAAGCTGCATGGTTTGCTGCACCATGAAGGCATAAGCGCCAATACCACCCGGTGAAGCCACCATTCCGATGCTTCCGGCTGACAACACCGTAAGCGCCTCGGGGATGCCATAGATCTCTGTTTCTTTCATCGCCATAAATCCCAGGTATCCACAGGAAAAATAAAGCGCCCAGATAATTATGGAATATAAAATAAAACGTCCCCGTTTTTTCATGATCAGTACGGCTCCGAT
>DATINK010000458.1:0-3811 GCA_035474355.1 Chitinophagaceae bacterium
AAAACCGTATAAGCAAATATCCGCGGCGCCGTGATCTTATTTTCACTGCTTAATTTTTTTTCATCCAGCACCCAATCCAATCCATTACCGCAAGCGGGGTCACGTATGGTTGTAATGCCATGCGCCATCCATAATTTAAAAACATATTCTGCCGGCGTGCCCTGTGCAGTACCACCGATATGCCCGTGCATATCGATCAGGCCGGGTAGTAGATACATTCCTTCACAATTCAGTTCCTTTCCTCCTTCGGCGAGCTTGGGACGATTTTCCGGTTTGATCTCCAGGCCGGGGGCACCAAGTGTTTTAATTTCTTTGATCCGGTTTTTTTCGATCACAATGTCAACAGGACCGATCGGCGGTGCACCTGTACCATTGATCAAAATGACTCCCCGTATGATCAACTGGTTCCAGGGTCCTTCCCCATCGCGGGTTTCAGGCGCTTTTTTGATCTGGGCAGCCAGGCTGCTGCCGATGAAAAAAGACAACAAAAAGAATAATCGTGCTTGCATTGATAATTATTTATTAAGTACGAAATACGAAGTACGAATAAATAGATTTCAATTGAATGAATAACTTACAGAACCGTCCTTTTCATCTTTAAGGTTAATGCCTAGTTGAGACAATTGGTTCCGGATCTTATCGGAGGTAGCGAAGTCTTTTTTATCCCGGGCTTCTTTACGGATCTCGATAAGCAACTGCATCGCTCCATTCAGTTTTTCATTCCCGCTTTCTGAAATATTTTTCAAGCCCAGGATATGTTCAATGTAAACAGCCATCTTGTCTTTCAGCAGCATGAATGTTTTGCTGGAAATGGCTGTAATGGGAACTGTCTTATCCTTCATAGAGTTGATCACCGGGACCAGTTCAAACATATTCGCCAGCACTTTCGCCGTGTTAAAATCATCGTTCATGAAGTCATCAAACTCCATGATCAATGAATTTACTTTTTTATCAAGTTCTGCATCTCCCACTCCCCACTCGCCACTGGCTACTAGTTTTCCAAGGTTCTCATACGCGTCCCACAGTCTCTTCAGGCCTTTTTCTGAACCCTGCAATGCATCGTTACTGAAATCAAGGGTACTCCGGTAATGTGTTTGCAGGATAAAAAACCGGATGGTCATGGGATGATAAGCTTTTTCTAAAAGCGGATGCTTCCCGCTGAACATTTCGGTAAGCTTGATCACATTATTATAACTCTTCCCCATTTTCCGCCCGTTAATCGTGATCATGTTATTATGTACCCAATAACGAACAGGCGCTATATGATTGCAGATAGTGCTTTGCGCGATCTCACTTTCATGGTGGGGAAATAAAAGATCCATTCCTCCTCCATGAATATCAAATTGCAGCCCCAGGTATTTTGTCGCCATGGCTGAACATTCAATATGCCATCCCGGGAAGCCCAGTCCCCAGGGACTTTGCCAGCGCATGATATGTTCCGGTGCAGCGGCTTTCCATAATGCAAAATCCGCACGGTCTCTTTTTTCTTCCTGGCCTTCCAGGTCCCGCGTGGTTTCGAGCAGGTCATCCAGTATTCTCCCGCTGAGTTTCCCATAATCATGAGAAGCTGCATATTTTTTTACGTCAAAATAAACAGAGCCGTTTACTTCATACGCATACCCGGACTGGATGAGCGTTTCGATCATTCCAATTTGTTCAACAATATGACCGGTTGCCGTAGGTTCAATGGAAGGTGACAATGTATTGAACTGCTCCATGGCCCAATGAAACAGGTTGGTATATTTCTGTACCAGTTCCATGGGCTCCAGTTTCTCGATCACCGCTTTTTTAGAGATCTTATCTTCTGCTTCTCTTCCTTCTTCTTCAAAATGTCCCGCATCGGTAATATTGCGCACATACCTCACCTTATAACCCTGGTGCATGAGATAGCGATTGACAACATCGAAAGTGATATAGGGCCGGGCGTGACCCAGGTGGCTTTCACCGCTTACGGTAGGTCCGCAAACATACATGCCGACATGCCCCGGCGTCAGCGCTGTAAATACTTCTTTTTGCCTGCTTAAAGAGTTGAAAATTTTCAATTCACTCATAATCAAAAATAATGTTTTAAGTTTTAAGTGTTACGTTTTAAGTAAAAAGCAAATACTTAAAACCTAAAACTCAGCACTTAAAACGCAGTCAGCGCGTTGCTCTATTTTTTGAGTTTCACATCCGCGACCAGCATATAATGATCGGAATAACGCCTGACAAGGCGGTTGAACTGCCGTATAGAAAATTTCCGGTCGGCGAGTATATAATCGATCCGGAGTGTAGGCGACAATGCCGAAAAAGTGCGGCCAATACCAAATCCTTTTTTAAGGAAAGCGTCCTGCAGCTTGCCTTTCACTGTGAAATAGGTATAGGAATTCGGAACATCATTCAGGTCGGCGCAAAAAAGCACGGGATAAGGACTGTCTTCCACAATTTCACGGATGATATTAGCCTGGATGCTCCTGTTACTAAATCCCTTTTTGATCTTCGAGAGGATCGTTCTGGTATTGGAAAACAAACTATCCTCCGCGCTTTCGATCTGCCCGATCCTTTCATAATCTCTTTTTCCGAATTGTAGCGATTGAAGATGGGTGGTATATACCCGGATGGTATCCTGGTTGACTTTTATATCTGCATGAATGAGCGCATCCGGCAGCGTAGGCCGGGGATAACGGATCAACCCGCTATCGACGATCGGGTAACGTGAGAAAATGATCGACCCGGTGAAATGCTGATCCCCGTCAATATCATGAGAGAAATACCAATAAGGATAATGCAGGTTATTGCTGATATAATTGATATTGGGGTACCAGGCTGAATCCAGGGAATGAAAAAATTCCTGCAGGCAGATCACATCGGCATCCTGTTCCCGGATCTGTTCCATCATCTTCAGCCGGGTCTGGCTTCCTTTATTATTATTTCGCCGCATTTCGAGGAACCGTGCCACGTTCCATGTCGCCACGCGCAGATTACCGGGTTCTTTGGCATTCCTGAATTTCGAACCTGGATGTAAAGCAAAAAAAACAATAATGCTTTTGATGGCTAATAATAGTGGTGAAGCGGCAATGAGTGCGGACTTCGGTTTTTTAAGCGCCAGCCAGCAAAGGGAAAAAGTGATCACCAGGATCAGTAAAATGGGGAAAGCCAGTCCCCAAAAACTGACAAACCACCAGGTTCTTGGGTTGGGATAGGGAGCCAGTACAGATAATAGGAAAAAAATACTACAACAGCGTTGGAGAAAATAAAAAACCGCTTGGTGAATAGACGGAATTTGCTGGCCATCCCTGCAATTTACACAGTTCTGAATTCGTACTTCGTACTTTAAGCTTACATTTCTTCTTTACTGGCGCGTTTCAGTATTTCTTTCTCTTCCTCCGTGAGATGATCATAACCATGCTGGTTGATCTTATCCAGGATCTCGTCGATCCTTTGTTGCGAAAGATGGGATGTTTTTGTATAGGGTTCTTTACCTGATCTGTAAAACAATTCTTTTTTCCTGTCTTTTCCTTTCTTCGGCCGGTCGGGATTAAAAAGATCCCCTACCCAGTCCGCAATACGGTTCATCCATGCACTTCCGTCATAACCCCTGCGTAAAAAAAACATAAATAAGAAACCGGTGATCAACCCTGCTGCATGAGCCGTATAAGTAGCCGTATCACCCCTGGAAATGGTCATTATGTCCACGACAATAAATATTACCGTCAATACCCAAAGAGGAATGCCCCCGTTGATCATTGGGAAAAATCGATAACCCGGAGCCACAATGGTGGTAGCGGTGGCGATGGCCATCACCCCGGCAGAAGCACCCAGGAAATGTGTA